>JBJELP010000050.1:0-16759 GCA_051879215.1 Lachnospiraceae bacterium | reverse complement strand
TTTAAATTAACACCTAAGAAAAACTGTAAGAAATGTGGCTCACCGACATGTATGGCTTTCTCAATGAAAGTTGCTCAGGGTGCTATCACAATTGATAAATGTCCTCTGATGTCTGAAGAAGCTCTGGCTCAGCTGTCTGAAGCTACTGCACCGCCCATGAAGACAATCAAGGTTGGTGCTGGCGAAGCAATCACACTTGGTGGTGAAACTGTTCTGTTCAGACATGAAAAGACTCTGGTTAGCAAGAACGTATTTGCTGTTACTGTTACTGCAGCAAACGCTGATGCTAAACTGGCTGCTATTCCCGCTGTTGATTACGAACGTATCGGTGAAAGAATGTTCGTAGAAATGGTTAACGTTAAGTACACAGGCGAAGGCGCTGACGCTTACGCTGCACTGGTTCAGAAAGCTGCTGGTATTGGCAGAGCTCTGATCCTTGAATGTACTGATGTTGATGCTGCTAAGGCTGCTGTTGAAGTTTGCAAGGCTGACAAGCCCATCCTGAATGGTGCTACACCTGAAAACTATGAAGCTATGAACGCTGTTGCTACAGCTGCTGGTGTAACACTTGGTGTTGCTGCTGCTGATATCAATGCTCTGTATGATACAATTGCTGCTCTTGAAAAGGCTGGCAACAAGAATCTGGTATTCGATGCTGGTACAGCTTCTGTTAAGGATGCTTTCGCTACAGCAGTTCAGATGCGTCGTGCAGCTCTGAAGGATGAAGACAGAACATGTGGTTATCCTTCAATCGTTAACCTTGGTGCTCTTTGCCCTGGCGATATGCCTCTGCAGGCAGCTCTTGCAGCTGTATTCACAGTTAAGTATGGTTCCATCATCGTTATGGAAGATATGACTTATGCTGAAGCTCTGGCTCTGTATCCTCTGCGTCAGAACATCTACACCGATCCTCAGAAGCCCATGAAGGTTGCTCCTGGTATCTACCCTCTGTGCGGTGCTGATGAAAACAGCGTATGCTCACTGACAGTTGACTTTGCTCTTACATACTTCGTTGTTTCCGGCGAATTAGAAAGAGCTGGCGTTCCCGTTAACCTGCTGATCACAGATGCAGCTGGTATGTCCGTACTGACAGCATGGGCAGCTGGTAAGTTATCTGCTGGTACTATCTCCAAGTTCATCACTGAAGAAATTCAGGATAAGATCAAGAACAGAACTCTGATCATCCCTGGTAAGGTTGCAATCCTTAAGGGTGAACTGGATGCTAAGCTTCCTGATTGGAACGTTGTAGTTGGTACTCGTGAAGCTGTTCAGATCGCTAAATTCATGAAACAGTACGCATAATTTCTGAGTTTTTCTGATAAGCTTAAGAATTACAAGTGACTCAGGGGATCGTTTTCTCCTGAGTCATGATATACGAAACAATATACTGTATTTCAGTAACTGATTCCGTATGAAACTGTTGCATAGCAGTGTACAGGACATCCTTTAATTATTACAGATCTTTTCGTCTGCACTGATTACGGGTCGTCCTTACACCGGCACGGTTTACTATATAAAAAGGAGACTAAGATATGTCAAGATTTGTTGTTATTGGTGAAAGAATTCACTGTATCTCCCCTGTTATCCGTAAAGCTATGGATGCTATGGATCCCGAACCGATCCTGAAGAGAGCTAAAGAGCAGATTGCAGCAGGTGCTGGCTACATTGATGTTAACATCGGACCTGCTGAAAGCAACGGCCCCGAACTTATGAAATGGGCAGTTCAGTTAATTCAGGGCGAATGCGACAATATTCCTCTGGCACTGGATACAGCTAACATGGCAGCTATCGAAGCTGGTATGACAGTTTACAACGATGTAAACGGTAAAGCTCTGGTTAACTCCGCTGACGCTGGCGACAGAAAGCCTTATCTGGATCTGGCAGCTAACGTAGGTGCAGCTTGTATCTGTCTGTGTTCAAACGGTTCCGTTCCCGGATCACTGGATGAAATCACTGGCTACTGTATGGATCTGTTAGAGCATGGTCTTGGCCTTGGTATGGAAGCAGAAGATATGTGGATGGATCCTCTGTTCCTGGTTTGCAAGGGTCAGCAGGATAAGCAGGGTCAGATTCTGGATGCTATCAGCTTCTTCAAAGAAAACGGCCTGAATTCTTCAGGTGGTCTGTCAAACGTATCTAACGGCGCTCCCAAGGAACTGAGAACTCACCTTGACTGTGCTATGTTAGCTATGTGTATGTCTCGTGGTCTTACATCTGTTATCATGAATCCTAACGATACAGCTATGATGAACACTGTTAAGACTTGTGACGTTCTGCTTGACAACTACATGTATGCTGACTCCTGGTTAGATCTGTAAGATTATTCTGCAATTTAACAAGGGTTGATCTTTGAGGATAATTATACATAATTGAATAATGATTCTTAAGACATGAATTTTGGAGTGGGGAATTCTATATGGAATTTCCTGCTCCTTTTTTAACTGGATTTTGTGAGATTTTTCACAAAAAAAGAGTGCTTTTACTTTTGTTTTATGGTAAACTATATTTGCCATGCATCGGTACATTGAATAATAATTAAAAAGCCATATTACATGACTGATTTTTCATCGTACTGGTTCGTACGTGCAAATATATTCTGCTGATAAAAATATTCAAATACGATTATGATATTCCATGAGCCAGGAAATTGACCCAATAATGAAACGCAGTGTTTTTGCATATTTCTATCAGACATCTGTGAAAAGGAGAACGAAGATGAGTGTATTAACTGATTTAATTTATGCAGGTTCCAATGCAGTTGCAGGTTTGACTGAGGGAGCAGTTAATGAAGCGATCTCAAAATACGGTGCTGATCAGGCCATTTCATTTGGAGATACAGCCTATTTCTTACCTACTATTTACGCTGCAACCGGAGTAAAAGTAAAAACTTTAGGTGATTTACCCGCATGTATTGGCGTTTTAAAAAGCCTTATTTCCAATAAAGAGGAACTTGGTGAAGCATTAAATGCGGGTCTGGCAACTGCAGTTGGTGCTGAAATTATTGAAGCATTGAAGTTTGTGAACAATGCGGATCCCTATGCAGATGAAACCGGTATTGGTTTTGTAGGCGATCCCATCATTCGTTCCCTGGGTGTTCCTCTGGTAACAGGAGATATCCCCGGTGTTGCAGTTGTTCTGGGTAAAGCTGACAATGCAGAAGATGCAGTGAAGGTTGTAAAAGATTATCAGAGTAAAGGTATTCTGACCTTCCTTGTGGGCGATGTAATCGATCAGGTTATTGATGGCGGTGTAAAGATCGGTCTTGAACTTCGTGTCATTCCTCTGGGTCATGATGTGACTGCAGTGACTCATGTTGTTACCGTTGCAATCCGTGCTGCATTGATTTTCGGTGGTATTGAACCCGGCAATCTGGCTGCATTGCTGGAGTATACAAAACTTCGTGTTCCTGCATTTGTTAATACATTCGGTGCTTTAAATGAAGTGGTTGTTTCTGCCGGTGCCGGTGCAATTGCACTCGGTTTCCCTGTAGTTGCAGATATTGATCTTGCAGAAAATCAGGTTCCCGGTGCTCTGGAATCTGTACTGGATCATAACGAGACCGTTAAAAAATCACTGGAATTAAGAAACATCAAGATTAAGGTAACAGAGATTCCGATTCCTGTTGCTTTTGCAGCTGCATTCGAAGGTGAAATTATCCGTCGAAATGATATGCATGCGGAATTGAGTTCTCATAAGAATACAACATGTGAAGTTGTTATGATGAAGAACAAAGAGGAAATCGAAGACCGGAAGTTTACTTTGATTGGTCCCGATATTGATGGTGAAGGTCTGGTTGAGCTTCCTCTGGCATGCGTGATCGAAGTGGCAGGCGAAAAAATGCAGGAAGATTTCGAATCGGTTATCGAGCGTAAGATTCATACATGGTATAACTACATGGAAGGTGTTATGCATACCGGTCAGAGAAATCAGTTCCGTATCCGTATCAGTAAAGATGCGTATGCAGCCGGTCTGCGTCTGAAAGATTTCATGGAAGTTCTGTATGATATGATTATGAATGATTTTGATACTGTCGTGGATAAATGTCAGATTACGTTCTATACCGATGCAGATAAGGCAAAAGAAATTCTGGATACTGTGGCAATGCCCAAGTATGATGCAAGAGATGAGCGTCTGGAATCATTAAGTGATGAGACCGTAGATGTGTTCTACACCTGCATTCTCTGTCAGTCCTTTGCCCCTGCACATTGCTGTGTTGTAACTCCTGAAAGACTGGGACTTTGCGGTGCTGTATCATGGCTGGATGCAAAGGCCACCAACGAGCTGGATCCCACCGGTCCCTGTCAGGTTATCAGCAAAGAAGGCTGCCAGGATGAGCTGCTGGGAATTTATCCCGATGCTGACCGTATGGTAAATGAAGCAAGCCACGGAGCACTGGAACATGTTACCCTGTATTCACTGCTGGTTGATCCCATGACTTCATGTGGATGTTTTGAATGTATCTGTGGTATCATGCCGGAAGCGAATGGTGTGGTAATCTGCAACCGTGAGTTTAAGGGTATGACTCCCACCGGTATGACCTTTGGTGAACTGGCTTCCATGACAGGCGGCGGTGTACAGACTCCCGGTTTCATGGGTCATGGCCGTCATTTCATTGCATCCAAAAAATTTGTGAAAGCCGAAGGTGGTATCGCCAGAATCGTATGGATGCCTAAGGAACTGAAGGATGATGTGGCTCCCAGACTGAATAAGACAGCCAAAGAGCTCCTTGGAATTGATAATTTCTCAGATATGATCTGTGATGAAACCATTGCCACCGATTCAGAAGCAGTTGTGGAATTCCTGACATCCAAAAATCACCCTGCACTGTCATTACCTGAAATTATGTAAAGATTAAGTGTTCTGTAATAGATAGTATGTTCTCGTACCGATTAACCTGCTGTTTCATGGAAAACAGGCCGATAGTTGGTATGAGGCATACCTGTCCGGGCACTTATCATAATATTTAGGTCATAAAGTTGTGTTTTTCACGCATACCCGAAAGGGCATGCGTGAAAAAGCATGACTTTGCGGCCTTCAAAACATGAGAAAACTTTCACCCTCTGTAAAGGGTAGATAATGTGCGTTTAACTAAAAATGGAGGAAGAACAATGGCACAGATTATTTTTAAGATTAGCGGAAGCCCTGACGTTGTCATCCATGCAAACAAAGGCGATCGTCTGCTGGATATTGCCAGAGATGCCAATGTTGCCATCGATGCTCCCTGCTCCGGAAATGCAACCTGTGGTAAATGTAAAGTAAAACTGGTTTCCGGTGTTCTGGAATCACCGAAAACACAGCATATTTCTGACGAAGAATATGCTTCCGGCTGGAGACTGGCATGTGTAAGCAAAGTGGCAGATGAAGATATCGTAATTGAAGTTCCGGATATTGCATCTGCATATAAGAGCCGTATGAAAGTAGCTGATCTGAGCTCACCGGAAGAAATCGCAATTTTTGAAAAAATCAAAGCAGATATCGAAGAGAGCGGCATTGCACTTACCAATGATATGGAAGTGATTGAAGTCACCATGTCAGAACCGAGCCTTGATGATACGATGCCGGATAATGAACGTCTGGTCTGGGCGATTCAGGAGGCTGCAGGGGTGGAAGAAGTAAAACTTCCCTTCTTTGTAATGAAAAAGATTTCCACTGCTCTTCGTGATGCAAACTGGCAGATTAAAGCGGTAATTAAGAAGACAGAAAACGGATGTTTTGTTTATGATATTCTTCCTGCATCAGAGGATGTACGAGCAGTCGGTCTTGCAATTGATATCGGTACAACAACGGTATCTGCTGTACTGATCAATATGGAAACCGGTGAAATCCTTGCAAAAGGTTCCGCCGGCAACGGTCAGATCCGTTACGGTGCTGACGTTATCAACCGTATTGTGGAACAGACCAAGGAAGGCGGCATCAGAAAGCTGCAGAAAGCCATTATAGACGAAACATTAAATCCCATGATTGCCGGCATGTGTAAATCCATTGGTATTAAGACCACACAGATATACAGATTGAGCCTTGCATCTAATTCCACCATGAACCATCTGTTCATGGGCATCAATGCAAATCCCCTTCGTATGGAACCCTATATTCCTGCATTTTTCCATTTGAAGGATATTGTTGCAAAAGATCTGAATCTGATTGTAAATCCCAGTGCGGAAATCATTTTTGCTCCCAATATCGGCAGCTATGTGGGTGGTGATATTACTGCAGGTACACTGGCATCCGGTATCTGGAACAGCGAAGAATCCTCCGTATTTATCGATCTGGGTACCAACGGAGAAATTGTATTTGGTAATTCCGATTTCCTGATGAGCTGTGCATGTTCCGCCGGTCCTGCTTTTGAAGGCGGTGACATCAGCTGCGGTATGCGTGCAACAGACGGTGCTGTGGAAGCAATTACAATTGATAAGGAAACCATGGAACCCACTTTGTCCATCATTGGTGATGAAGGCCAGGTACCTGTTGGTCTCTGCGGTTCCGGTATTATCGATATTATTGCAGAAATGTTCCGTTGCGGTATCATCAATGCAAAGGGCCAGATTATCAGAGAAGGAAGACGTGTAAAAGTGGATGAAGATAACATGAAGAGCTATGTGATCGCATTCAAAGAAGACACTGGTTCCGTACGTGATGTGGAAATCAATGAAGTTGACATCGACAGCTTCATCCGTGCAAAAGGTGCAATTTATTCCGGTATTATCTCTCTGGTTGAATCCGTTGACTTTGATATGACCATGGTTGACAATGTATACGTAGCCGGCGGTATCGGCAGCGGCATCAATATGAAAAATGCGGTACGTATCGGTATGCTTCCGGATATTCCGCTGGAGAAATACAGATATATCGGTAACTCTTCACTGGCAGGCGCTTATGCAATGCTGTTATCCAATGAAGCAGAGGAGAAAGTATCAGAACTGGCAAGCAGTATGACTTACCTGGAACTGAGTACACATCCCGGTTATATGGATTCCTTTACGGCTGCATGTTTCATTCCACATACGGATATCTTCCTGTTCCCTTCCGTTCAGAATATGGAAGATTAATCAAAGTAACCTGAAGGAGAAATAAACAGCGATGGAAAGTAAAGAGTTTGATTATGCCAAAGATAATCTTGAAATGAGACCACTGGAGCACTATCTGGATGTGTATAAAGCATGTGATCCCATGGAGATTTCAAATCGTACCGGCGTTCCTTATAATGAAGAAACCGCAGAGTTTCGGATCAATGTGATGGGAAAAGGATATTACATCAGTTTTCCGGATTTTGAAATCCGCAAAGCAGATGAATCCGATGATTCCTACCATGCACTGCTGGAATTTCATAAAACCAAAATTTTTGTTCTGCGTTTTCTGACAGAATGTACGATGGTACCGGCAGCCGGACAGTATGTCACATATCGTGATATTCCCAATGGGGAACTGTATTTCCGGCAATTCCAGGGCAGATGTATTTTCAGACTGCAGTTCGGTTTTGGTTTCAAGATCAGCAAGTTTGAAAACGCCATGGAAAAAATGGGAGCAAAACCCATGAAAATGGGCGATGTTGCATATGCATTCGATATTCTGGATGGCCTGACTATGGTATTCATCCTTTGGGAAGGTGATGATGAATTCCAGCCCTCTGCACAGATCCTTTTTTCCGATAACTTCGGTGCTGTATTCAAAGCAGAAGATCTGGCAGTGGCAGGTGATATTTCCATCACCAACCTGAAAGCACTGGCATAACACGATGCAGGGTCAAAAGATTATGTATTTCATGACTACATGAAAACACATGACTTTTGGACTTGCAAAACATGGGAAAGCAGCAATTTTTCACAGAAAAATCAGCGTAAAAAGACCGGATTCTCAGAGATGAGGTTCCGGTCTTTTCATCTTCATCAGCCGAATCATTCCTGTCCATTGATCCAGGAATCATCCCGAAAAATCTTTTCATAGGAAGTAATAACAGCAAAATCCAGTTCATCGGCTGAAATCGGTTCTGCAGAAAGGCCGTATTGATTTTCAAATGCCCGAAGCAGACTCTTTTCCATGGTTTCCGGAGAAACAGAGGAACAGAAGGTGGTCAGCTTCATCGTACCATGGTGAAGGGAGCGATTACCTGATGCATAAAATGTGCTGAAAGAAAAAAGCTGTCCGTCGATGGTCAGACCGGCAGGACCGGCATGTGCTGTATCCAGTCCGATTTGCCGGCAGGCATCTGTCAGAATCTGATACTGTTTTTCCGTATCAAACAGATCTTTTTGCGCAAGAAAGGAATAATTCAGATCACCCCTGTCCTGAAAAACAGTTCTGCCTTCAGATAATCTCCGGACAGGAGATCCACCCTCCTCGATGAAAGAAAGTGCAGAAGCATCTTTCTTCAGACTCTGGCTGCAGCCGAAGCTGATACTTTGTTCATTTTGCCAGAGGTAAAGAATAACCGTTTCCCCGTCCATGGAATCAAACAGATATTTTTCCAATGCCTGATTAAAATAGGGATAAAAGGTGTTGCTTGAAATAGTTTGAATTCGTTTTATCATTTTAATCATACCTCAAATACAGTTTTTTTCATTATAAATGGGACAGATGTCCTTGTAAAGAACAATGAAAATGAGAATCTGGCAAAATGCCAAATAAAAATGAAAATAATTCGGAAAAGAGTTGTATGTTTTAACTAAGTGTGTTAAAATAAAGTCAAGATATGGTACATGAAAGTAATGCAGAGAGACGAGACAGTATGGGGGTTGACTCAGGATGTATTACGGATGTCGGTTGAAGGTAAGATTACAGAACAAAAGAGATGGGATATTCAGACACATATGGAGTCGATGTATGTGATGGGTAGGCATATATCCTGCTGACATGATGTCAGCATTTCGTATCTGTCCGGATATCGGGGTGTGTTTTGTATGGAACGGGTGATCGGACACCGGCAGATTCATGATACTATTGACAAGACAGGTGCAGGATCCATGTGCGGGATCCTGCACCTTTTTGCTGTTTACCATGAAACAAATATGATCGGATAGCTATAAAGCGTAAACGATCTCCGTCAAATTTTTGAACGTCAGGAAAATTGTTCGACAAGATTTCTATGGAAAAAATGACACACATTTTCCATTTATGTTGAATAGTTACATTTTAACTTGTTAAAATATAAAAAATCTTTTATAATATGCATACAGCTTTTCTTTTTCAAGAAGAACGTGAAATAAGGAGGAAATTATGAAAAAAAGACTTATTGCAGCAGTTATGGCAGCAGCAATGACCGTTTCGCTTCTTGCAGGATGCGGCAGTTCCGAAAAACCTGCTGACAAACCTGCAGAAACAGAAGCAAACGTTGACACCAAAACACCGGCAGGGGACAACACATTTACATATGCCATCGGAGGTGACCCCGGTGCAAATGTAAACCCGATCACATCATCTGACCGCTGGGGTCTTATGACAACTAACCTGATCTATTCTCCATTATTCAAGATCAATGGTGCTGATATCACATGGTATCTTGCAACAGGCTATGAACTTTCAGAAGATGAGCGTACTTATACATTCCACCTTCGTGATGATATTCAGTGGTCTGACGGTGAGAAGTTTACTGCAGATGATGTGATTTTCACAATCGAGCAGATGATGATCGAGGAAAATGCATGTGAAATGTATTCCAACTTTGTAACAGAAGACGGCGCATGTGAGATCAAGAAAATTGATGATTACACAGTATCATTCACCTTCCCTAATGCAAGTCCGGCGCATTTTGAAGCATTTGCATACCAGATGTACATTGAGCCGAAGCATGTATTTGAAGGCATCACAGATTATGACTCCTATCAGTATGACGGTCCTGTTGTAGGAACAGGTCCTTATATCCTGACAGAGTATTCTGCAGGTTCATACCTGAAATTTGAGAAGAATGATAAGTATTTCATGAATACACCGTCCATCGACACACTTGTATTCAGAATTATTCCATCCAACGATGCAGCTTCTCTTGCAATCCAGAGCGGTGAGATCGATGCATGGGCAACAACACCGGCATATCTTGAGCAGATCGACCTTGAAGCCAACAACCTGAATGTACAGGCATTCAACCAGAGCCGTATCGGTTACCTCAATATCAACTGCAGAAAGATTACAGATGTGAAAGTTCGTCAGGCAATCTTCTATGCTCTTGACAAGACGCAGATGGCAACCGCAACATATCTGAATCCCAGCTACTATGACGAAGTTTATACATTCCTGCCTCCGAATAATGCATACTATGATGACAGTGAAGTTAATAAGTATGAGACAGATGTTGAGAAGGCCAAATCCTTATTAGCAGAAGCCGGTGTTTCCGGTCTTAAGGTTAAGATGGGGTATTCCAGTGATGATGCCAACATGGAAACATGGGCACTCCTTGCACAGGAACAGCTTTCAGCAGCAGGTATTACCGTTGAGTTAGCACCGATGGAACAGGGTGCATACTACAACGAACTTTATTCTGAAGATAAAGATTTTGATATCTTCTTCGGCGGTTATATCATGGGAAGCGATCCGCATACATATGCTGGCCTTTATACAACAGGTTCCGAGAGCAACTACTCCGGTCTTGCAAGTGAGGCTGTAGACAAGTTATTTGCTGACGGTATCAAGACATTTGATGAAACAGAACGTAAAGCAATTTACAAAGAGCTTCAGAATCAGATTCAGGAAGAAGCAGCCTTCTTCCCCATCGCTTCCAACAGCTATCTTGTTATCTTCAACAATCGTGTTAAAGGTATTGAAAAGTGTGGTCTTATTCCAATTTACACATTAAATGATCCGTCATACCTTTCCTTAAACTAATCAGTTAATCTGTTTTCAGATGATTTTTGAAGCCGGGGGACATCCGTTCCCCGGCAATCTTAGTTAACAGGAGTAATTACTATGGCAAAATATATAGTAAAACGTATCCTGACGGCAATTCCGTTGATATTTGTGATTTCTGTCCTTTGTTTTGCAATGATGAATGCTGCACCTTATGATGCAATTGATGCAATGATCAAACCCGGAATGTCTCAGGAAGTAATTGATCTGATGCGTGCCAAATATGGCTACGATCAGCCGGCTTATGTTCGTTATTTCACATGGATTGCCGGTATTTTCCGAGGTGAACTCGGTTATTCCATCGTTACAAAACAGAGTATTGCAGCGGATCTTTCCGTCCGTTTGATCAATACGATCCGACTTGTATTACCTTCGTATCTGACTGCCTATATCCTGTCCATTATTCTGGGTCTTGTGGCAGGTTCTCATAAGAATAGATGGCCGGATAAGATTATTGATACATTTGCATCCATCGGTATTTCCACACCAACCTTCTGGATTGCCATGCTGCTTTTATATGTATTTGGTTTTAAACTGAATATACTTCCGACCATCGGTATGCACACTGTTGGTAAGGAAAAGTCACTGATTGATTTCCTGCGGCATTTTATTCTGCCATATATCGTCCTGATTATTGGTTATATGCCGGATCTGATCCGTTATGTCAGATCTTCAACGATAACACAGTATGCAGAAGATTATGTTGTTGTTCAGACGGCTTTTGGTGCTTCAAAAACAGAGATTATGTATAAACATGTATTAAAAAATGTTCTGCTGCCTGTATTGACAAAGCTTGGTATGGCACTGCCGATGCTGATTACCGGCGCGGTTATTACGGAAACGGTATTCAGCTGGCCGGGTATCGGACCTTACTTTACCGGCGCAGTGAGCGGTCTTGATTATCCGATCGTTATGGTTATCCTGCTGCTTTCTTCCACAATGGTTATTCTGGGAAATCTCCTGGCAGATATTCTCTGTTGTCTGACAGATCCAAGAATTAAAGATATGGGGTGATAGAGATGGCTGAGAATAAAGAAAAGAAAGTAAATAATCGTCAGAGACGAATGGACAATGTCATATCAGTACTGAAGAATGACAAATTAAGTATTTTTGCCATTGCCTATCTGATCATTCTGATCGTGGTCATGCTGATTCTTCCACTGACAAGTCTTGATCCTATAACGACAGATGTTACAAGTATGCTGGCAAAACCGTCTGCAGAGCACTGGTTCGGAACCGATGAACTGGGCAGAGACTATTTCGCCAGAGTATTATATGGAGGACGTGTTTCCTTATTAGTTGGCATCCTGGCCATGGCAGCCAGTGCGTCCATTGGTATTACAGTGGGTACCATTGCCGGATATTTCGGCGGTATTGTGGATGCCGTGCTGATGCGAATTGTTGATGTTTTATCATCCATTCCATGGCTGATCCTTGTATCCGTTGTCAGCCTCTTTTTAAAGAGAGGTATCGTATCCATTATTCTTGTTATCGGTTTATTCACATGGATGGGTACAGCCAGATTGACAAGAGCAGAGACGTTATCTATTAAAGAACGGGAATATATTATGTATGCCCGGTTTGCCGGTGTTCCTACATGGAAAATCATTCTGTTCCATATCATTCCAACAGCTTTTCCAACGATTATCGTTGTGGCTACAACTACCATTGCAGATGCCATCATGACAGAGGCTTCTCTCAGTTTCCTTGGTCTTGGCATTGTTCAGCCGGCATCTTCATGGGGCAGTCTTCTTCAGAGAGCACAGGGGTATCTGCAGTCTTCCATTCATATGGCTCTGCTTCCGGGACTTCTGATTGTTCTTACGGTTTTGTCCTTCAATAAACTTGGTAACCTGCTCCGTATTTATATTGAACCACGTGTCAGCAGCGGTGATGCCAATTAGTGACAGATGAGGTAAATGATATGAGTACAGAAAAAACGATTTTACAGGTGAATAATTTGTCCACCACATTCAAAATGCACAGACATACAGTGCAGGCTGTCCGCGGTGTGGATCTTGATGTGAGAGAAGGTGAGATTTTTGCAGTTGTAGGTGAATCCGGCAGCGGCAAGAGTGTATTGATGAAATCCATTATGGATATTCTTCCTCAGACCGCAAAGGTGACTGCGGAAAAAATGGTTTTTCTTGACAAAGAAATTCAGGAACTTTCAGCTGAAAGCAGAAGAAAAATGCGGGGCGCTGATATGGCAATGATCTTTCAGGATCCGATGACGGCCCTGAATCCTGTTAAAACCATTGGGTCCCATCTGACAGAAGTACTGTTAAGACATCAGAAGATTTCAAAAAAGGAAGCATATGCCAGAGCAATAGAAGCCCTTGGAAAGGTTGGTATTCCTTCTCCGGAAAGCCGTATGAAACAGTATCCCCATGAGTTTTCAGGCGGTATGCGTCAGAGAGTTATGATTGCCATGGCACTTTGCTGCAGTCCGAAGCTGCTGATTGCCGATGAACCTACAACAGCACTTGACGTTACCATTCAGGCACAGATTCTGGATCTGTTAAAAGAATTGAAGGAAAGAGAAGGCATGAGTATCGTGCTGATCACCCATGATCTTGGTGTCGTAGCCAGTGTCAGCAACCGGATTGCAGTTATGTACGGCGGACGTATCATGGAGACCGGTACAACAGATGAAATTTTTTACAAACCTGCTCATCCATATACCCGTGCTCTGTTAAAGGCGATTCCAAAGCCTGTGACAGGTGCGAAAGAGCGTCTGGAAGCCATTCCCGGTATGGCACCGTCGTTGATTAACCCGCCGGAAGGCTGTCCTTTCCAGGAAAGATGCAGTTTCGCCTGTGGAAAATGCGGAGAAAAGCTGCCTGAATACACTGTTTATTCAGAAACCCAGAGAGCCGGCTGTGTATATACAAGAGATGAATTAAATGCAATGTCTGAGAAGGGAGGAGCAGCAGATGCAGAATAAAGAAATCCTGCTTCAGGCAAAGAACTTAAAAAAATATTTTCCGGTCCGCAGTTTCATTGGCACCAAAAAACAGTATGTCAAAGCTGTAGATGATATCAATCTGGATATCCGAAAGGGTGAATGTTTCGGTCTTGTAGGTGAGTCCGGATGCGGGAAATCAACCCTTGGCCGTACACTGATTCGTATGTATGAGCCGACAGGCGGTGAGATTATCTTTGGAAACCAGGATATTACATATTTGAATCACAAGGAGATCATTCCCTATCATAAACGGATGCAGATCATTTTTCAGGATCCGTATTCTGCCCTTGATCCCCATCAGAACGTGAAGGAAATCATTGAAGAGCCATTGAAAATTCATACATCCTTATCCGCTGTTGAACGTCACGATTATATCGTTGAACTACTCGGCAAGGTTGGTATGAAAGAAGATGACCTTGAGAAATATACCTATGAGTTTTCAGGCGGTCAGCGTCAAAGAATCGGTATCGCCAGAGCCCTGTCTGTTAACCCTGAATTTATCATGTGTGATGAGCCGATTTCAGCCCTTGATGTATCCATTCAGGCGCAGGTTGTCAATATGCTGGAGGATCTTCAGGCAGAGATGGGATTAACCTACCTTTTCGTATCCCATGACCTGTCCATGGTAAGACATATCTCTGACCGAATCGGTGTTATGTATCTTGGCACCATTGTGGAGATTGCGAATTGTGATGAGCTCTATGATTATCCGGCTCATCCATACACAAAGGCACTGCTTTCAGCCATTCCCATTGCAAATCCTGAAATTGCAAGAACCACAAAACGTCAGATCATTGAGGGTGATCTTCCAAGTCCGTTAAATGTTCCGTCAGGCTGCAGGTTCCGGACACGTTGTCCGCATGCCACAGAGCGCTGTGCACTTGAAACACCAAAGCTTCATGAGATTGCACCGGGTCATATGGCAGCTTGCCATCTGGTATAAGTCAATGATTTTTTCAAATTTATGTCATATTGCAGTTTTTGTTGAAAAATAAACAATCTGATGATCAGGAGGGAAAAATGGGAAAACAATTCTGGCGTCCGGGGAATATGCTGTATCCGGTACCTGCAGTTATGGTCAGCTGTCAAAGACCGGGGGAAAAGCCCAATATTATTACTGTGGCATGGACATCCACATCCTGTTCTTCACCGGCCATGGTTTCCATTTCAATCAGACCGGAACGATATTCATATGATATCATTAAGGAGACCGGAGAATTTGTGGTGAATCTGGTCAGTGAAGATCTGGTGTTTGCATCCGATTACTGCGGCGTTCGTTCCGGACGGAAGGTAGATAAATATAAAGAGATGAAACTGACACCATCTGAATCCAGAACCATATCAGCTCCCGGAATTGAAGAAAGTCCGGTTAATATTGAATGCAAACTGGTTCAGACCATTCATCTGGGAAGCCATGACCTGTTTCTGGGAGAAGTAACAGGCGTCAATGTGGATGACCGTTTTCTGGATGAAAATGGAAAACTGTGTCTGGAGAAGGCCGGATTAACGGTATATTCCCATGGGGAATACTATGGGCTTGGTAAAAAGCTGGGTTCTTTTGGCTACTCTGTGGCTCGCAGAAAATCAAAAACCGGCAGTCAGAGAGCAGGAAAAAACGGAGAGCTGCGGAAAGAGAAAGGCGGAGAACCGCGGACACGAAAAAGCGGAGAGCTGCGGACGCAAAAAAATGGAAAACATCGGGAAGATAAAGGCAGGAAACAGGGAAAATAAATCGGTTATAACTTACAGATCGGTAATGGACTGATTCTGCTTTTCTGCTGTTTTCTTCTGTCGGTTTCGGCTGGCAATGATGCCGCCGATCCGACCGCTTTCCTGAGCGGACAGGGCACCCCAGCCGCCGGAAACAATTTTATCCGATATTCCCAGTTCCTGAGCGATTTCAAAGCGAAGATGTTCTTTGGGTGTCATTTTCTCATAATCAAATTCTTTTCTTTTTTTAGACATATCAGATTCCTCCCGGTAACAGTATTTCCCTGCAGGCACAAAGTATTCACAGAATTTTTCTGTGAGAAAATTTCATGCCCCCGACATCATTTCATATGTCCATATGAAATTCAACTTATTCTGCAGAGGACTTGAGAAAAACAGGGATTCTATGTTAAAATCGTAGCGGTTAAAAAATTTTGTAGCACAGTTACAGATTGGAGTAAAATATGAGCAGAAAGACGATTGAAAATCTTCGTTATTATATGAAGGAAGCCGGTGTGGATGCATGGATGGTGAATTCAGCCGATTACCATGATTCAGAGTATCCCGGTGATTATTTTAAATTGAGAAGCTATCTCTCCGGTTTTACCGGATCCGCAGGTACTCTGGTTGTTACCGCTGAAGAAGCGGGGCTCTGGACCGACGGCAGATATTTTGTGCAGGCAGAAAAACAGCTCAGGGGAAGCGGAATTACCCTGTATCGTTCCGGGGAAAAGGATGTACCGACGATCAATGAATTTCTGGCTGAAAAACTTCCGGAAAACGGATGTCTTGGTTTTGATGGTAAAACAGTCAGCCAGGAAGCCTATATGGAATTGAAAAAGAGTCTTGAAAAAAAGAATATTCGGTTTTCTCTGATGGAGGATCTGGGTGATAAGGTATGGACGGACCGCCCTGCTTTGTCCTGCAGCCGGATATGGCTTCTGGATCCTGAATACAGCGGCATGGATACCGCAGAAAAACTGAAAAGGGTAAGGGAAGTCATGAAAGAAAAACAGGCAGCGGTTCATATCCTGACCAGTCTGGATGATATTGCATGGCTATATAATCTGAGAGGCTCCGATGTGGAATGTAATCCGGTGATTCTTTCTTATGCGGTTATTACAGAAAAGGAAGCCATTCTCTTTGTTCAGGATCAGGCCGTGGAAGACTCTGTTCGGGATGCACTGACTGCACAGGGAATCCGGATCTCTTCCTATGAAGATATTTATTCCTATGCAGAAACTATTT
>JBJELP010000049.1:0-3723 GCA_051879215.1 Lachnospiraceae bacterium | reverse complement strand
GACACAATACGCAACTGAAGGGAGGTTAGGTGTGAGCTATGTCAAACGTAATCGTGAAGGAGAACGAAAGCTTAGACAGTGCTTTACGCAGATTCAAAAGAAACTGTGCAAAGGCTGGCATTCAGCAGGAAATTCGTAAGAGAGAACATTACGAAAAACCCAGCGTAAGACGTAAGAAAAAGTCTGAAGCTGCGAGAAAGCGTAAATACAACTAATCATTATTATTTTGATTTGTAGAATTAGGCCACAGGGTTGAACCTGTGGCTTTTTCTCGTTAAATACTTTTTACATAGCGGTGCTGCGGCGATTCATGACAAGGATGCGGCAAGACAGATTCCAATCGGAATATCAGGGCATAACTTATGCATACATTATAAAAAACACTGCCGGTGACTGAATGAAGGACAGGATTTTTCATGCACTGCAGATCCCTGCAGATATGGCGAAAGGGGTTGCGCTGATGGAAATCAGCGGCCATCAGGAGGTCAGGATCGAGAATTTTAAAGGACTGTGCAGTTATGATCCCATGCTGGTGCGGGTACTGGCTTCCGGATATATGATAATCGTGGAAGGAAATAACATGCAGATATCTTATTATTCTGATGTAATCATGAAAATCACCGGTGAGATTGATTCCATTCATTTTGAAAGGCGGTGATGTATTGTTCCGGTTTATAAGGGGATATGTGCTTTTGCAGATCCGAGGTGGTTCTGCTGAACGTTTTTTTAACCTTTGCAGGAATCATGGGATTTTTCTGAAAAATATAAAGAAAACAGAAGATACGTTCCAGTGTTATATGGATCTTTATGATTTTTCTCTTTGCAGCATGCTGGCAGATAAATCCGGGGTGACATTATGTGTGATACGGGAATATGGTCTGCCATTCTATTGGAAACGGTATCATGGCCGATATGCGCTGCTTTCCGGAATCTGGATACTGCTGTTTCTGGTTTTATTTGCCTCAGGACATCTCTGGGAAATAAAAATTGAGAAGAACAGTTATTATACAGATGATCAGATTTTCAGTTTTTTGAAGGAAAATGGAATTGAAACCGGGATCAGAAAAAACAGAGTGAACTGTGATATGCTGGAACAGAAGCTTCGGGATCATTTTGAAAGAATTTCATGGACATCGGCATGGATCGATGGTACCGTGCTGCGGATTTCGGTGGCGGAAAATTACAGTGATCTGGAAGCGGTCATTGCAGAGACCGATCCGGCAGATCTGATTGCTGAATCCGATGGAACTGTGGAACGGATCATTGTCAGACAGGGGATAGCACTGGTAAAACCGGGAGAAGCGGTGAAAAAGGGACAGGTTCTGATATCCGGAGCAGTTCCTCTTCATAATGACAGCGAAGAACTGACCGGATATCGTCTGGTACATGCGTCCGGAGATGTACAATTGTTGACAGAGGTCAGCTACAGAAAAGAAATACAGGCTGAAGAGCAGAAATGGACCGATCAGGGGTACAGCGGGGCAGAAGTGAGATTATTCATGGGAAACCATATTCTCAGTCTCTGTTCCCCATACCGGATTTTTCATTTTGTGAAAAAACAGATGACAGAACAGGTACAGTCATTTCTTTCAGATAAAAGACTTTCAGACGGAAAATCTGAAATGGGAAAAGAGTCGGCTGTAAATGATCATGCAGCTGAAAAAGAAAGGATAGAAATTGCAGCAGGCAGTACCGGTCTGCTGAGAATCCCGGAACTGAATCTGGAAATCGGTTGTTATAAAATTACATATCGGGATGGAATCAACGGGTATTTTCTTTTGTCTGAAAAGAAAGCAGAAAAGATTTTGCAGGAAGAATTGCAGGATTTTATACAAAATCAGGAAAAAAAAGAGAAGCTGATGGTTGAAAATCAGGTCAGAATATATTATGATTCTGTTGTGTACCGGGCAGAGGGGATACTGCGCTTTTCAGAGCAGCAGAACCGCTGCCGGGGAATTGAATCCGATGCATATCCGAAATCAGAGGATGCACAGGAGGAATCGTTGTAAGGAGTATCATTTTCAGATGAGTTTAGTGGAACAGACGTTGGCCGTACCTGCTGAACATGAGCAGAATATTTCCGGTCAGTTTGATATGTACATTAAAAAAATAGAGCGCAGTCTGCGGGTTACCATTCTGTCCAGAGATGGTTTGATGAAGGTTGTCGGTCCGGAAGAGATGGTTGGAAAGGCAATTTCCGTCCTGAACAGTCTGCTTGAGCTTTCCAGGCGGGGCAATCAGATTACGGAACAGAATGTGGACTATACCCTGGCGTTGTCCTTTGAGGAAAAACAGGATCGTGTGGTGGAGCTGGATGATGATGTGCTGTGCAGAACCATCAACGGAAAGCCTGTTAAGCCCAAAACCCTTGGACAGAAAGCATATGTGGATGCCATTCAGAAGCATATGATCACCTTTGGTATCGGTCCTGCCGGTACCGGTAAAACCTATCTGGCCATGGCCATGGCGGTGAAAGCTTTTAAAAATGATGAAGTGAGCCGGATTATTATGACAAGACCGGCCATTGAAGCCGGGGAAAAACTGGGTTTTCTGCCCGGTGATCTGCAAAGCAAGGTGGATCCCTATCTGCGGCCGCTGTATGATGCTCTGTATCAGATGATGGGACCGGAAGCAACACAGGCCAATATGGAAAAAGGCATGATCGAAGTGGCTCCACTGGCCTATATGCGTGGACGGACCCTGGATAACGCGTTTATTATTCTGGATGAAGCACAGAATACGACTTCTGCACAGATGAAGATGTTTCTGACCCGAATCGGATTTGGATCCAAGGTTGTGGTAACCGGTGATGCGACCCAGAGGGATCTGGATATCAATATTACGTCCGGTCTGGAAACCGCCCAGAAGGTTCTGAGAAAAGTGGAGGGCATTGCCTTTGCCAATCTGGATTCCAGAGATATTGTTCGCCATCCGCTGGTACAGCAGATTGTAGAAGCCTATGAGGCTTATGAAGAACAGGAAAATAAAAAGCAGAAGAACGAAAAACGATTTTCCAAAGAGAAAAATGCCGTAAAAAGGTCGGAATCCGGCAGAACCGGTAAGTGATGGTCTTTCAGAACTCAAAACAGATACAAATGAAAAAACAGAATTTATTTAAAAGGAATATTTATGACGATTGAAATAGAAAATGAATATCAGGATGAAAAAGCACTTCCTTTTGACTGGGATGCACTTTTACGAAGGGTTGTTATGGGAGCCATGGATTTTGAGCCCTGTCCCTATGAAGCAGAGCTGAATATTCTTCTGACAGATAACAGCGAAATTCATCGAATCAATAAAGAATACAGAGAAATAGACCGTCCCACGGATGTACTGTCATTTCCCATGATTGAATATCAGGAACCGGGCAATTTTGATCATTGTGAAGATGCAGGACAGGATTGTTTCAATCCGGAAACCGGTGAGCTTGTTCTGGGGGATATTGTTATTTCCGTTGACAAGGTGCTGGAGCAGGCCAAAGCCTATGGTCACTCTGTGGAACGGGAACTTGCTTTTCTGACTGCTCACAGTATGTTCCATCTGTTTGGATATGATCATATGGAAGAAGAGGAACGTGCAGTGATGGAGAAAAAGCAGAGCGATCTGCTGGAACAGCTGGGAATTACCAGATAGTGAAACTGACAGGATATCGAATCATAGATAATTACAAAGGAAAGCTTCCTGTATACTTTAAATAGGTCAAGAGATTGACACAAAAAAATA
>JBJELP010000048.1:0-3732 GCA_051879215.1 Lachnospiraceae bacterium | reverse complement strand
GGTACCCGATCCCTATTTCCGTCTCTATATACTCCGGTTTTGCCGGATTCCGTTCAATTTTTCTTCGGGTGGAAGCCATCACAGAACGTAGTACCTGCGTATTTTCCCCGTATCCTTCTCCCCATATCTTACGTAAAATCGTATGGTAGGTAAGTACTTTTCCCGGATTCTGCATAAATAAAAGCAACAGCTGATATTCCAAAGGGGTCAGGTGAATCTCCTTGTCATCCTTATAGGCAATATGCGCCCCATTGTCCAGTTTCAGAGCACCATTTACATATACGGTATCATCCGGTCTTTCTTCCAATTCCGAATGATTCATACGATAGTAATGCCGCAGTGCCACCCGGATTCTGGCCATCAGCTCTGTTGCAGAAAAAGGCTTTGTCAGATAGTCATCCGCACCATCATCCAAAGCCGCTGCCTTTTCTTTGTCCTGATCCCTTGCAGAAACGATAATGATAGGAACTTCTGACCACTCCCGGATTTTATGAAGTACTTCCATTCCATCCATATCCGGAAGGCCCAGATCCAATAAGATCAGATCTGCATTTTTCCTTACCATATAGGAGATGCCATCTTTACCATTTACTACGCCTTCCACAGAAAAACCTGCATTTTCCAATGTATAAACCATAAAATTCTGTATCTGTATATCATCTTCAATAATCAGTATTTTTTCCTTAAACAATTTCACTCTCCTCCTTCCGTGAGAGGTAATGTGAAGAGAAACTCTGCTCCCTTTCCATCCGTCCGGTTCCGTCCGATGATTGTTCCGCCATGGGCATTTACTACCGTTTCACAGATGGTAAGGCCCAGACCGATTCCTCTCTTTACATCAGTTGAACGGGTTTTGGAAGTATAAAAAATTTTAAACAGATTGGGAATGTCTGCTTCAGCAATTCCCTCTCCTTCATCCCTGACAGAAACCAATAGTTCATCTTCTGTGTAATCGGCAGATACTGTAATGGCTTCCTGCGGTCTTGTGTGTTTTACTGCATTGTCCAGCAGATTGGTAATTACCTGCTCAATCAGCTTTGCATCCATGGGCACCAGCCGGAACTCTTCCGGTATTTCCACCTGTATCTCCCGTTCCGGAAAGCTGCGTTCCACATGAGCGACTGCACAGCCAATCACCTCTTCGATCGCTTCCATTTCCTTATGTATCACAATTTTTCCATCCTGCAGTCTGGTCAGGCTTAAAATATTTTCTACTAAGGATTTCAGCCAGTCGGCGTCCTGATAAATACCCTGAAGCAGTTCCCAGCGCCTGTCATCTTTGTCTGTCATATCCATCAGCATTTCCGATGTTCCCATGATACCCGACAGCGGTGTCCTGAGATCATGAGAAATGGCACGCAAAAGATTCGCACGTTCTCTCTCCCGCTCCATGCTTTCTCTGTCACGGACTCTTTCTATGGTTACTTCAATTCGATCCATTGCCATGGAAACATTCTCCATGATAGAATGCAGCAGTTTTTTCTTTTCCTGCAGATGTTCTGCATCCACAATTTTATCAATCCTGACCACCGCCAGCAGATGCTCCCGTCCGTTGATCGGGTACCCATAAGCTTCCTCTTCTTCCAGATATTCGGTGCGAAGATTTGTATATCTCTTCCGAATCTCTTCTGCATCCGGCATGCTTCTGTGAATCTGTTCTTTTCCTGACTGCTGGATGTAGATCGGTTCAGCCTGCCTTCCGATATAAATACACCCGACATTTACCTGAAGCAGATGACTGATACTTTCTGCAGCAATCTTCAAAACTGCTTCCATATCGGAAGCATCAGACAGCTTACTGGAGAGCATATATAAGATCCGGCTTTCTTCTCCTCTTTCATTGGCTTCCTGCGTTAATAGCTTCTCTTTTGTTGTCAGAGCACTTGTAAGAATGGAAGTGATCAGCATAATTGAAAAGGTAATCAGATACTCCGTATCATTTACGGCCAGCGTATGATAAGGTTCTGTAAAAAAATAATTATAACAGAGCAGAGAAACTATTGCTGATAAAATCCCATACTGATATCCTGATGTAAATCTTGCAACCAGAAGAACAGCCAGAAGATACATCACAACAATGTTCGTCTCCGGAAAACCAAGTCCTGTGAATATCCTTCCGAGCAAAGTAGCTGCAGAGACTATTGCCGCCAGTTTAAACAGACTCTGTGATGCTTCTTTCATCTTACTCATTACAATCGCCTCTTTATTATTGTATTTGCCCACTCAGTATAGCACACACAATTTGTTTTTCAATCCCATGAAACACAGCATCCTGATCTTCCGCCCCACACTGAAACAGATAACGCCTTTCCGGGCATAAGAAAAGCCGGGTGGATTATTTCACCACCTCGGCTCTGTTCTGCATTCTGTTTACTTTTTCAAAATCTCCAACATCTCGGCTGGAGTAACAATAAAATCTCTGATTGGATAATGCTTCTGGTTTCCTGTTACAAGGTAAGCATCATTTTCGCGCTTTTCCATCGCAACCTCATAAAACACAAGGTCATCCATATCAACCAGTATTTCGCCAGTTGGTTTTGGCGTAACCTCAACACCGAACTGCTGTACAGCTTTTAGTACTGTCTGAATTGTATCCTGATGTAAATGAAACTTTTTCCTGCTCAATACCTCCTTGTATTCGCTCAAAATATCTGAATGATACAACGGAATAATATCCCCTGAAATCATTGCTCGAAATACCTGCCGTGGAGGTGAGTCCGGGTTCTTAGTAATTAACGCCGATACGATAACATTCGTATCAACCACAGCATAGCACCTCATCACTTCGCCGCCTTTCTGGCGGATCTCACATCTGCTATCTCTGCATTGATTTCCTCAAGCGTCATTTCAGGAGCTGCTTCTGCCTGCTTAAACAGATCATCCAAAGCACTTAACGCCTCAGAACGTGTTATGATCTCTTTCGGTAAAGTCGTATCAAACGGAATTCCACGAACCATTTTGGTTCTTACGAAAAACATTCTGATTGCAGTTGGTATATCCATCCCTAAAGCTTCGTAGATTTCGGTCACTTCTTGTTTCAATTCCTTATCAACTCGAGCTTGAACCAAAGCCTGTTCTGCCATAATGAACACCTCCTTGCATTTTATTTGTTTTGCATACAATAGTATGCTTTTGTATTATTATTATACACTATCCAAATATTTTTATCAAGTGTTTTGGAGATGTTCTTACTGAAAAGAAAAATGCAAATATGCAGATATTTATCTGCTCCGAAAACTATTTATTGTTTTTATAGATTGCCGATAATATGGAATATTGTTATACTTATAAAAAAGGAAATAATTTCTGTTATACCAAGAACAAAAAATATGAGGATAAAGAAATGAATTTTGATGTAGTACAAAATGATATTACAAATATGATGGTTGATGCCATTGTCCTCCCAGCAAACGAAAAACTCAAAGAAGGCAGCGGCACATCGAAAGCTATTTTTACAAAAGCAGGTCGCAAAGAACTGATAAAAGCCTGTCGTGATCTTGGCAGCTGTAAAATAGGAGAAGCAGTTCCAACTCTTGCATTTAATCTTGACGCGAATTACATCATTCATGCTGTAGTTCCAAAGTGGATTGATGGTGAACACCAGGAATATGACTATCTCAGTGCGGCTTATCTTTCAGCACTAAATGTTGCAGACATCATGGGATGTAAAACCATCGCCTTCCTATAATGTCAAGCCCTAAATCATTAATTTTTCAGGCTTTTCTTTAAATA
>JBJELP010000047.1:0-3906 GCA_051879215.1 Lachnospiraceae bacterium | reverse complement strand
ATAATGTAACATTAAAGGGCACCTTATTGGAAAAGCAGTTTCTGGATGAACTTCGATGCAGAAATGGAAATCTGGAAATCAGTCTTTCCAGACAGGAGGTAAATCATGAGCTATAGAAAAGTATTGGCATTATTTCTCGCAATGGGCATGGTTTCCGCTTCCGTAACCGGATGTGGAAACCAGAATCAGACAGAAGGCGAAACGGACATTGCAGCGGAGGCTTCCGAACAACCCGGTGTGAAAACATCGGAACAATCGAGTGCAGATAACAGCGTAGAAAGCAGTGAATCTGCAGAAAAACTGAATTTTGCGGATCTGTTTTCTGACAGGGATCTGGATGGCAGTTATGATGCGGAGAATGCAATTGCCATAACCCTCCAGGGGAATTCTGCTTCCTGTGACAGCAGCCTGGTGAAAATTGATGGAAGTACGATTACCATTGGTTCAGAGGGAGTCTATGTTCTTAAAGGTACGCTGGAAAATGGTCAGATCATTGTTGATGCAGATCAGAGTAAGGTTCAGCTGGTTTTAAGCGGAGCCTCTGTTACCTGCCAGAACAGTGCTGCAGTTTATGTGAAACAGGCCGATAAGGTGTTTCTGACGCTGGATGAAAACACAGAAAACGCACTGTCAACATCCGGCGAATTCGTACAGACCGATGAAAACACCGTAGATGGTGTGGTATTCAGTAAAGATGATATAACTGTAAATGGAAAGGGAAAACTGACGGCAGCAACCGAAAATGGTCATGGAATTGTGTCCAAAGACGAACTGACCATGACAGGCGGAGAGATTACGATTCAGGCTTCCGGTCATGCACTTTCCGGTAAAGACTGCGTCTGTATTGCAGACGGAAATTATCTGTTAACAGCAGGGACAGATGGTATCCACAGTGATAATGAAGAGGATGCTGCAAAAGGATTTATTTACATTGGAGGGGGTACATTTCAGATTACTTCAGCCAGTGATGGTCTGGATGCTTCCGGAAGAATCCAGATTGATAATGGAAATCTGACATTAAACTGTGATGATGATGGCATTCATGCGGATACTGCTCTTTATATAGCAGATGGAACCATAGATGTGCAGAAAAGTTATGAGGGACTGGAAAGTGCCATGATTCTGATTGATGGCGGTACAATTCATGTTGTTTCAAGTGATGATGGACTGAATGCATCCGGCGGAGGCGGATCAGACAGAAACCAGTTTGGATTTTCAGATAATCAGAAAACCAGTAGCAGTATCGTGATAAATGGCGGGAATCTGACATTGGATGCAGAGGGTGACGGACTGGATTCCAACGGCAGTTTTTCCATGACAGGAGGTACTGTGTATGTTTACGGTACACAAAACGGAGGCAACGGAGCACTGGATTTTGATAGTACCGGAGTGATCAGCGGCGGATATCTGGCTGCTGTATCATGCAGTACCATGGAAAGTTCCTTCGGAGACAGTTCTTCCCAGGGCAGTATTGCGACAGCACTTTCCTCCACGGTGACGGGAGAACTGAGTCTGAAGGATCCGGATGGAAACGTACTGATTTCCTGTTCTCCGAATAAACCGTACAGTACGGTACAGATCAGCTGTCCGGAACTGGCTGCAGGAAAAACCTATACGCTGACTGCAGGATCACAGACGGTGGAAATTGTTATGGACGGACTGCACTACGGAGCATTCTCCAATGGCGGAGGCGGCGGAAAAAATAAAGGCGGTATGGGCGGCAATATGCCGGAACGAGGCAGCAAGGGTGACAGAAAATCCGGTATGTCGGGAGAAAAAAATTCGCTTGAAGGAAATACCGATTCGGAAAATGGAGAACAGAAACCTGTTCCCGGTCTGGAAACCGCAGGAAATGAGATGGGTGAACTGTAACATCATGAAAGATAGATGAAGTTAGAAGGAAAAGGCTGTTTTATTTGACAGCCTTTTTCTTTTGTAATAAACTGAAAAATAGTGATGAAAATTGTCAGTACATTATAGAAAAAGGGGAGGTTTTAAGGATGCGTGGGAATATGGCAGAAGTAATTGGATTTGCAATCTGGGCAGCATGTGGGCTGTTTTTTATTCTGTTGGGAATTTACTGTTTCTTTGCGAAGAAAGAGATGGGATTCTGGGCAAATGCAGAGGTCTATCCTGTGAATAATGTGAAAAAGTATAACGCAGCAATGGGAAAACTGTGGATAACCTTCGGAATTATATTTACCGCAACGGGTTTGCCTTTACTGAATGCAGATCAGGCAATCGGTGTTCTGATCAGTATTGTGGCAGTTATGTTTGAGGTGATTTTTCTGATGGTGTTTTATATTACTGTGATTGAGAAGAAATACAGAAAAAAATAGCATGATGGAGACTTTATGGCAAATATTATTTTAAAGACAACCTTGCTGCGGGCCAATCCGGGAGTGGTCAGGCAGTTTATGATAGACGATGAGAGAAGTATTGAAGATCTGCTGAAAACCGTTGCCATTATTCACGGATGGAAGACTGGCGTCACCATGCAGCTGAGCAGGGGTACTGTTTCCATTGGAGGAAAGTCCAGAATCCGGGATAAAATCAGAACAGATCAGGAATATATTATCAGAACGCCCATGGCAGGCAGCAGCGGAAGATATAATCAGCCGGCAGGAGATAACAATCCGTTCTGGGAGTTTTATCTGGAAATTGTACCGTCGGAAGGGGAAACGGAGATTGCACAGGAACCGGCCCTTCTTCGAAGTTACGGAATTCATCTGGTGACAAAAGCCAGAAATATGAGAGAATTCAATGATGTGCATAAAAAACTGAAGAGAGGCTCTGTGTATTATTCGTATTATATGGATCAGATTGTGCCTGCTGATTATGCAGTGGATGTTACGCAGGTTAATAATCGACTGCTCCGAATTGTATCAAAAGGACTTGGCGGAGTATACGTAAATCATGGTTTTGGACGCAGCTTGCGGGATATATTCGGCAATTACAAGGTTGTCGACCTGAAAATGCTGATCCGCTTCATGAATATTCCCATATCGGAAAAAATGCGAAAGGACGATCTGGTCAGCGGTCTGATCCGTTATTTTGACCGGACCGTGTTCTGGAAAATGCTTCTGGAAGAAATGTCTCTGAATGAGTATCTGCAATGGAAAGAACTGGTAACAAAGCGGGATATGATTGATCCGTTCCGGGAATACCATTTTCCCACCTTAATGCAGAGCATGATGTGCAATTCTGTCTATGGTGCGAATATTACTTTTCCGGACCCTTTTCTGAATTATTATGAGGATTTTATGACCTGTACCGGAGATGCCGAGCTGATATTACGTAAAAAAGCAGCGGATGTTCTGAATTTCTGCATAAAATTGTATGGTGTCTTTCCCAAAAAGGTTTTTAGTAAACTGTGCTCTGTCATGTATCCGGATGAGGAACGGCTTCCGGATTTCTGGCAAAAATGGAATGAAGGATCCATCTGGGGAGCAGAAAAATGGGAGAAACTGGGTCGTGATGTTGTATACGATGCGTACACAATGGAAAAAACAAAGGCGGTCTCCATAAAGGATTCCGAACGGTTCCAAAAGGGAATTTTCTTTCTTCCGGATCGGGAGCAGATAAGACAAATAGAAGAATATGGACTGGATTTTTCAGAGAAGGACAGAAATATACTGAAGAGGCAAGTGGAATCCATCCTGGGAGAGTATATTTATGATTATCAGCTTGAAGTGATCTGCAGTCTGATCTACTCATATTATCATAATGAAATTCGTGATTCATTTGCCAATTTTATAAGTGATGTTCTCAATCTGTATATTCCCAGGTCAATTATTAATAAATTGGAAAAAGAAAGCCGTAAACTGGCGGATGATGTGCGTCTGATCAGCCTTGGCGGCTTTACAAGAAAAGAAATGCGATATATTCAGAAACAGAATCGATAGA
>JBJELP010000046.1:0-3915 GCA_051879215.1 Lachnospiraceae bacterium | reverse complement strand
GTGAACAATGATATTTTCGCAGTGCGTACACGGTGTGTACGACGAGAAAATAGAAACAGTTCAAAAAAATATAGCCTGAAAGACATATGGTTAACAGATTCCGAGAGTACATAATATATCTAAGGAGGACTTTCCCATGAGAGAGATCGATCTTGTTCTGGATTTCGCTGTAAATCTGGGGGATCGCATGCTGGACAGCGGTGCCAATCTGGAACGTGTCAATACGTCCATTCACCGCATTCTGCACACATACGGCTTTCAGGAAATCAGTCTGTTTTCCCTCAGCAGTATCCTGATGGTCAGTGCCTGCGATCTCGGCGGTGAACGCGCATACCGCCAGCTCACGGTTCGAGGCGGTTCCATTCATCTGGAACGGCTGAAAAAACTGAATCAGCTTGTTTTCACCGTCTGTGAAACAAAACCTGAGCCTTCCGCACTTCATGGACTTCTTCTGACCAATGTCCATGTTCATGAATATCCTACCGTCATCATTATCCTCGGACAGATGCTTGCAGGATGCAGTCTGAATTTCCTGTTCGGAGGAGCTACCGGTGATGCAGTCTGCACCGGACTCATCATTTTCCTGCTTTTCTGGGTTCAGCTGTATCTGGATCTGGAGGGGCTCAACCGTATGGCAGCCACAGTGCTTATTTCTTTTTTTGTTGGCTGTGCGGGCATTCTTCTGACCGCTTTCGGACCCGGTACCGATTCGTCCAGTATCGTTACCGCCTGCACCCTGATGATCATCCCCGGTATTCCGCTGGTCAATGCCGTCCGCAACCTGTTCTGCGGCAATGAAATGAATGGTATCCTTCAGCTGATGAGTGTCCTGCTGGCATCCCTGTGTCTGGCCCTGGGACTGACGCTCAGTTATATCCTTTTGGGAGGTGTTCTGGTATCATGAGTAATATGCAGCTGATCCTTTTATCCTTTACCGCCTCCCTTGGATTTGGCGTGATGTTCCATATTGTGGGACTGGATCTGTTATTTGCCGGACTGGGCGGGATGATTTCCAGAATTGCCCTGCTGACTTTTATGTCCATGACCGATTCCCGGTTTCTTTTCACGCTGGGAGCCGCCACCTGTGCAGCTCTCTATGCCGAACTGCTGGCAGTAACAAAAAAAGTACCCTCCACCGTTTATCTGTATCCGACCATTATTCCTCTGATTCCGGCCGATCTTCTGTACTTTCTGATGCGGAATCTGGTTTCCGGGGAATATGATGCAGCTTTTACATATGCAGCGGATACTGTCTACGGAATCACAGGACTGTGTCTGGGCTTTATTCTGGCCTCCACCGTATCCTTCTATATCAGGAAATCCCAATCCAGTCTGGGAAATATGAAGTCAAAACTGACTGAACCCATGAATAAAACAATCCGCAGTGAAAAATAATCGCCGTAAAATCCATTAATTCTGCTCTCCGTATTTTTTTCGGATCCGGCTGAATCCTGCCAGACAACGAACCAGAATATATACATACAGCACCATCAGTATGCAGACCATAATGGATAATCCCATCATGAACGGATGAATCCCGGTTCTTACAGAAAGTAAATAATTCAGAAAGATGGCGGAACAAAAAAGGAAAATCAGCGTTACCGGAAGCATCTTCTTCCGAAAGATCCGGTCCGCCATCTCCAGTCTGGATTCATTGTCATTGAAGATCTCAAGTTCCTCATCTGATGTGGTTTCGGTATCTTTCCGGAAGTAGCTGTACTCGTTGAGATCCTGAATATATTCCCATCCGTAATCTTTATACATCTGGATATAGATGTCTTTCTCTGAACCGGTCTGAGGATTGAAATCCAGTCGATAGACCGTGTCCTTCGGCTCTCCTTTTTCAAAATAGTAGATACCGGGAAGTTTTACCTGTACCAGATGATATCCCTGTCTGCTCTTTTCCCTTAAAAACTCTTCTTCCTGTTCATACTCCGGAAGAACAAATACATGAAATTCCTTTACCCTATCAGCCATGATACACCTCTCCTTTGCTGTTTCGATATAAACGCTCGATCCTCTTTAACTCCAGCTGAAGAATTTCTTCACCAAGTTCCGTGATTCGGTATAGTTTTCTCTTCTCCTCTTCTCTCACAAAGCAGATCAGCTGATCCTTTTCCATCTTGGATAAGGTACCGTACATGGTTCCCGGGCTGATGGAAACCTCTCCGTTGGTCATCTCGCTGACCTTCCGGCCGATATTGTATCCATGCATTTCTTCCCGCAGACAGAACAGGATATAGAATCCCGTCTCCGTCATAGGTGCATAAATTCGTTTTAATCTGTCATCCATATCTTTCACCTCAATACATCTCGCCTAAGTATATCTCGCCTCGGTATATCTCGATGTGATGCATTTTATCACGATATATCGAACCTTGATATATCGAATATATCAAGGTTCGATATAAATGTCAAGGAGAAAGTGAAAGATATTTTATAAAAACATTTCAACAGAATCTATGCTGTTATTTGCCTTCTTCCGTCAGTTTTCTTGCAGCCTCATCTTTGATGGTCACACCAGCAGCTTCCAGTTCTGCAATTTTTTCCGCAAACTGGGGCAGGTATTTTTTATGGGCGATCAGAAGTTCGTCCAGGACCCGTTTTGCAGACGCGCCGGAAGGAATCTGAGGATTCAGGAAAAATGCCTGCAATGCCATGCCGTAATCACCGGTTACCGCTGCTTCACAGACACAAAGTTCCATATTTTTCATCAGCTGCAGCCATCCACGTTCTGCCGGCTCCATGGGGCCGAAGGCAGCAGGCTGTGCACCGCAGGCTCCTACCCAGGAAGAAACTTCCACCACGCAGTCGGCAGGCAGATCCGGAACGGCACCGCGATTTAACGTGGATACCACAATATGACGATTTCGATTGTTATAAATGGATTCTATGGTTTCACAGGCAGTATCGGAATAATGGGCGCCGCCTCGTCTGGAAAGCTGTTCCGGTTTGTAATTCAGTGCCGGATCTTTATACAGCTCAAACAATTCCTCTTCCGTCTGCTTAACCTGCTGCGCTCTGGTACCAACAGACGGATCCCCGTATTCCTTCAGAGCAGCTTCCAGCATTTCTTCCTGTCTGTAATAATATCTGTGATAACCGCAGGGGATCATGCCGATGGTTTCCAGCTGTTCCCGGAAGAAAGGAATATCATGAATATTGGCCGGAAGACCGGTTTCCTTTCCTTCCAGCATAGCGTTTATAATCTCTCCGGTCACCTCATTTCCTTTGCTGTCATATACTTTGTGCCAGTGGAAATGATTGAGACCCGCAAAACGGAAATTCAGTTCTTCTTTTGTCTTGCCGATGGCTTCTGACTCTTCCAGAATGGCGCCGATGGACAGATTGCAAAGGCCGATGACCTTGTCCCATTTTCCATATCGGATTACCGCTTCCGTTACCATACCGCTGGGATTGGCAAAATTGATCAGCCATGCATCCGGACAAAGCTCTTTCATATCTTTCACCACATCCAGAATCACCGGAATGGTACGAAATGCTTTGAATATACCGCCTGCACCATTGGTTTCCTGTCCCAGCATGCCATAGGATAACGGAATCCGTTCATCTTTGATTCGCGCATTCAGCAGACCGACACGAAACTGTGTGGTAACAAAATCTGCCCCGGGCAATGCTTCTCTTCGATTCAGAGTCAGATGTACTTTCACATCATAGGGAGATGCATCCCACATACGCTGTGCCATGGCTCCGACGATTTCCAGTTTTTCCCTTCCTTCTTCAATATCCACCAGCCAGATTTCCCGGATTGGCATCTGCTCATATCGCTTGATAAATCCTTCCATCAATTCAGGGGTATAACTGCTGCCCCCACCGATTGTAACAATTTTAAGACCTTTTTCCATATATAAACTCCTTCCTATAATGTCAAGCCCTAAATCATTAATTTTTCAG
>JBJELP010000045.1:0-3917 GCA_051879215.1 Lachnospiraceae bacterium | reverse complement strand
ATCGATCTTCCCGCGGAACGGATTGTCCTTGTCATTGACAATTTCGATCTCATTCAGACGGATCAGATGACGGACACACATTTCAGAAGCAAATCCATTCCAGTCGTACTCTTCTTCGGTGCCGATCACGATGAACCCCCAGGAGGCCAGATGCTCAAACAGTGCAGGATATTTGGATGCCTTGCATCCACTTCCGTTGGCCACAACAACCACGGGCCAGGTCTTGTCCGTGCTTTTCAACTCTGTCGGATAGTAGAGCACATACTTCCCAAAGCCCTGCAACACCGGTTCTTCAGAGTAAGAAACCTCATATGCCCCGTTAGCCATATATTTCGCTTCGATCTCACCACCGGTTTCCACAGTTTGTGTATAATCTGTGGGCGCAACAGGCTTTTTTGAATTGTAAATTAAGAGTGCTGCGACCAGGACAATCAAAACAATCAGCACAATTCCGATAATCAACATAATTTTCTTTATTGTTTTCATTTTCGTATAGCCTCTCATCTTGACATTTGTTTTTTGCCGGAATATAATCAAACACAATGATGATGCGTATGTATCGGCAAGATAATTGTATCAGCAAGTTTTTCTGATGTCAATGGGAGGTCTGAAAATGAGACAGAACGCGAAAAATGTATCACCGATGAGCAACGAGGAGCGCAATCAGACCAGCCAAATATCGTTGCCTATACGACAGCATACTTTTCCTATGGATTGTATGGTTGGATCGAAGAATGGTTCAAGAGAGGGATGCAGGAAGCACCGAAAGAAATGGCTGAGCTTTGGGAAAAAGCGCAGCAAAATGAAGGAGATGCCATATACAGCTCCATGCTGCGTATGGCATCTCCCAATTCATGACTTATTTAGAATCTGTCCTTTTTATTCCGGTTTATCCGAAACCCGGCTGACACTTTCACGGATCTTCAGTTTGGTGGGGATTGCAATATACATACTGATCTCCCTTCCGCTGTTGATCCGCTCAATCAACGTATTCACTGCCTGTCCGCCCATAAATTCAATGGGAATATGAACCGTGGTCAGCGGCGGCACCAGGTATTTGGCCATGGAAATATCGTTAAAACCTACCACGCTGATATCATCGCAGATCCGGAGTCCTGCTTCCTGAATCGCTTTGTAACAGCCCACCGCCAGCGCATCATTGGCTGCAAATATGGCTGTGGGACGTTCCTCCAGCATAAGAAGCTGTTTCCCCATACGATATCCCTGTTTTGGCGTATAACCCTCCAGCATAATATATTCTTCTTTCAGAAGTCCTCTGGAATTCATATAAGTGCGAAACAGAGTTGCCCGCGTATCCGGGACAGCCACCCCATTGGAATCCATTTCACATCCTCCGATAAATGCAATCTTTTCATGCCCTGCATCCCAGAGATAGCGAAGAACCTTTTTCACCGAATATTTCAGATCCACCATAACCGAATCAAACAGATCCAGATCCCCGATGGAATCCACAAATACTGCAGGTTTCTGGAAAGATTTCACCTTGTTCACCGTGGATTCACTGAAAGTCCCCATACAGATCAATCCATCCAGATGAGCCGTATCTTCCGGTGTACTGTTCAGAGAAACCGGTATCTTTTTCATCCCCTCATCTTCAATCTTCTTTTCGATGGCGATTCTCAGGGAAAGATAATACGTATCTTCCAGCTCCTCTTCCGGAGAATAGGTATACAGCACACCAATCTTCAGTTTCTTTTTCCTCTTTTTTTTGTGGGAAACCTGATACTCCAGATGATCCGCTGCCTCAAATACCTTTTTTCTTGTTTCATCCTGCACATTTAATGTATCATCATAATTCAGAACTCTGGATACCGTTGTCACAGAAACCCCGGCCAGCTCCGCAATATCCTTAATCGTTGCCATTAATCCTCCCTGCCTTATATACCATAAGTTTTCCGGTCGGATATTACTCTGCCGGAAGAATTTTTCTGATATTACTTTATCATATGCAGAAATCAACTGCAATTGTTTTTCATGATTGATGAAAATATGAACAGATCACATTTCCATCAGAAAAGCTGCCAGAAGTTCAATACATCCTTCCACATCTTTCCAATCCGCTACTTCTGCTGGTGTATGCATGTAACGAAGAGGTATGGAAACCAGTACTGTGGGGACTCCCTCACATGAAAAATGGATTTTATCGGCATCTGTATAGCTGAGTCGGCTGGCCGCTTCCCACTGAATGGAAATTCCTGCCTTCTGGGCGCATTCCTGCATTTTCCGGTTTAACCCTTTTGCAACAATGGGACTGTAACACAGTACCGGTCCCTTTCCCATCTCCACAGTACCTGCGTCTGCGGGGTTCATTCCAAGACAATCGCTGGTGTAGGTTACATCCACCACAACAGCCACGGACGGATGTATCCTGCTGCTGGCCCAATATGCACCGTTTTTGGTGGTTTCTTCTCCCACGGTGGCTGCAGCATATACACCTGCCGTGCAGTTTCTTTTTTTTGCCCGTTTCAGAGCTTCCATAATAATGTAAACCCCAAGACGATCATCCAGCGCTCTTGCTGAAAATCTTCCGTTTGCCATGGGACGGATGTGGGTATCAAGCACGATCGGATCGCCCTGTGATACGTATTTCATTGCATCCTCTCTGCTTTCTGCCCCGATATCGATAACAAAATCTCTGGTACCCAGATTCTCTTTTCCAAAAAGATCCCGATAAGCTTCCACCACGCCATAGACAATGCCGGAAGCAGTTCTGATACATACCTGCTGACCGGGATAAGTAGCAGGTATGATACCTCCCCGATCGATCACCTGAAGAGTACCCTGCTCTGTAATATTGGAAATCATCAGACCGATTTCATCTGCGTGGGCTGACAGCATGATTCTGGTACTGCTTTGGGGATTCAGCACGCAGATCCTGTTTTCCATTTCATCTGAACGGATTTCATCTGCATATGCCGCCATCTCCTGCTCTACAACCTGCTGCAGCGGTTCCTCATAACCGGATACCGAAATACTGTTTAAAAGTTTTTCCAGAAACTGATCTTCCATGAATAATAACCTTCTTTCTCTCACCTGTTTCCTGACCGTTCAGCAGAGGAATCACCAATCTCTGCCGGACGGTTACATTTTTTCCGGTTTCTGCCCTTTTATACCAGTTTTTTCAGATCTCCAAAGGTCTGAAGATTGATGGTTGCCAGATTGCAGGCTGTTGCATCTCCAATGGCTGCACAATGCATTCCGCCTGCAATAGCAGCTTCAAGACCGGCTTTTGCGTCTTCCACTACCAGACAGTTTTCCGGCTTTTCTCCCAGAAACTGTGCTGCTTTTACAAATACCTCCGGATCCGGCTTGGAATGCGTGATGTTGTTGCCGTCCGAAATGGCATCAAAATAATCTCCCAGACCCAGCTGTCCAAGAATGAATTTTGCATTTTTACTGGAAGAGCCGATTGCCAGCAGGCAGCCAGCTTCCCGCAGAACATCCAAAGTATCTTTTACCTCAGCAGACAGATCTGCGGGACTCATATTTTTCAGCAGTTCTTTGTAGATATTATTTTTCTTTTCCGTATAGAATTCCTTCTCTTTCCGGTCCATTTCTCCGTCATAACGTTCCAGAATAATGTTAAAACTTTCCATACGGCTGACACCGCGCAGACGGTTGTTGATGACCTCATCAAAATAGATTCCCAGTTCGTCTGCAACGGCCTTCCATGCCTGATAATGATACTGATCTGTATGACAGATTACGCCGTCCAGATCAAAAATAACTGCTCTGTACTTCATTTTTTTACTCCTTAATCTGTTTATTTCTACAAAAAAGGGGCTGTCGCACAATTGCGAATCTGATCTTTATTTTTTGGAAAACGAGCACAAAAGCCAGCCAGATATATCCACCAAAAAGGTACATTTGCCTGAGTCTTTAGAAGTTCTTAGCGA
>JBJELP010000044.1:0-3982 GCA_051879215.1 Lachnospiraceae bacterium | reverse complement strand
GAAAGTATTACTCAGCATACTTTGTATTCCTGATGATCTTTAACGGCGGATTGATTCCAACCTATTATGTGGTTTCCAAGCTTGGGCTGATTGATACGATATGGTCGCTGATTCTTCCCTGCGGTGTTCCGATTTTTAATATTATACTAATGATGAATTTCTTCCGGGGAATTCCCGAAGCACTGGAAGAATCCGCAATGCTTGAGGGGGCAAGCCAGTGGCAGATATTGTTTCAAATATATCTGCCGCTTTCCAAGCCGTCTATTGCAACGGTGACATTATTTTCTCTGATCACCCACTGGAACAGCTGGTTTGACGGACTTATTTATTCAAACTTTACGTATAATTATCCGCTACAGTCTTTCCTGCAGACTATGGTCGTGGACATTAATTCTGTTTTGCAAAGCGGTGATCTTTCTCAGGTAGTGGAACTGCTGAGTGTAAATAATACCAACATGAAGGCAGCACAGATATTCCTTTCGATTATCCCTTTGATGGTGATATATCCGTTTTGCCAGAAGTATTTTACGGCGGGGCTGACACTGGGAAGCGTGAAAGAATAAAAGAGGTTTTAAAAGATGATGATGGAGAACGGCGGTTATTTATTTGTTTATTTTACCGGTGAGAGCGCAACAGGAGAGCAGGTCTATTTTTCTGTGAGCTATGACGGACTGCACTGGAGGGATCTGAATAAAGGCAGGCCGGTGCTGGTATCCCATATTGGTGAGAAAGGAGTAAGGGATCCCTTTATCATAAGGTCTGAGAATGAAAATAAATTTTATATCATTGCTACGGATCTTCGCATGGCAAATGGAAGGTCATGGGAGGAGGTTCAGACGACCGGAAGTCGTTCTATTGCTGTATGGGAGTCAAATGACCTGATACATTGGAGCTGGGAAAGACTGGAAGAGGTGGGAATCCCGGAAGCAGGCTGCGTGTGGGCTCCGGAGGCTGTCTATGATGAAAAGAGAAACTGCTACTTGGTATTCTGGGCATCCAGAGTCAGAGAAAAAGACGACAGAAAGCCAAAGCACAGGATATATGCTTCCATGACCAGAGATTTTTCTACATTTACAAAGCCGATAAAGTACATAGAAAAAGAAAACGATATCATTGATACCACGATTATCCGGGACAAAGGATTTTACTATCGCATTTCAAAGGATGAAACGGAAAAAAATATCAGAGTGGACAGAGGCAGGGATTTACAGGAGGGGCCATTTGAACCGGTAGAATGTCCTGAACTGAATCAGATTTACGGGGTAGAAGGTCCGGAAGCGTTTATTCTGGAGTCCGGTAAGTGGTGCCTTATTGTAGACCAGTTTGCATCGAATGGCGGATATATGCCGCTAATCTGTGAGAGTCTGGAAAACGGAGAATTCCATGTGCTGGAAAAAGATCAATATGATATGGGAAAGAGTAAAAAAAGGCATGGTTCTGTAATTCCCATTTCAGAAAAAGAAATGGAAGCTCTCATTGAAACCTATGGGATGGAGGAATTGTAAAGATGGCAGAAGAATACGGCTATACGAAGGACTATCTTACAAAAGACGGAAAACCCTGGTTCCCGGTAATGGGGGAATTCCATTTCAGTCGCTATCCGGAGAAATACTGGAAGGAATCCATATATAAAATGAAAGCCGGGGGAGTGGATATTGTCTCGACTTATGTATTCTGGATACATCACGAGGAAATAGAAGGAGTATATGATTTCACCGGACAGAGAAACTTAAGAAAGTTTACGGAGACGATAAAAGAGTGTGGGATGAAAATGTTCCTGCGAATCGGTCCATGGTGCCACGGGGAAGCCAGAAACGGGGGCTTCCCAGACTGGCTGCTGCACAAGGATTTTGAAGTGAGAACAAATGATGAGGCCTATCTGGATGAGATCAGGAGATTTTATTCGGAAATAGAGTATCAGGTACGTGGACTTCTTCATAAAGACGGCGGCCCTGTTATTGGAATACAGATCGAAAATGAATATGGACATTGCGGTGGTCTCCAGGGGGATGCCGGGGAAGCTCACATGAAAAGACTTACAGAACTTGCGAAGACAGTTGGACTTGTGGTGCCGCTTTATACGGCAACAGGATGGGGCGGCGCTGCCACAGGCGGGCTCTTGCCTGTGATGGGAGGATACTGTGAGGCTCCCTGGGATCAGCGGACAACAGAGCTGGAACCAAATGAGAATTATATTTTTACCAACGACAGGAACGATCCGAATATCGGCAGTGACTATGGGAAAAAACTGAAAATCACTTACGATATCTCGGCTTTTCCTTATCTGACAGCGGAGCTTGGCGGGGGACTGCAGGTGACGCATCACCGAAGACCTGTTGCCGGCGCAAAGGATATCGGAGCCATGACTCTGGCAAAACTGGGAAGCGGCGTGAACCTGATCGGTTATTATATGTATCATGGGGGAACGAATCCGCAGGGAAAACTGTCTACACTGCAGGAATCCAGAGAAACCGGCTATCTGAATGACCTGCCTGTATTCAGCTATGATTTTGCGGCACCCATACGGGAATACGGGCAGATGTCAGAGACATTAAATGAGATAAAACTTCTGGCAATGTTTGTAAAAGATTTTGGAAGCAGCTTATGTGAAATGGATACATTTCTGGATGGAAAACAGAGTCCTGGGAATTTTTCTGCACTGCGGACCGCGGTCAGAAAAAAAGGAAACCGTGGGTATCTGTTTGTAAATAATTACCAGAGGCGACATTCAATGAGCGCACACGATGGAGAAAACCTGGAGGTGCAGCTTGACAGGGAAACGATTACGTTTCCGGAGGTGAATATTTCAGACGGAGATTTCTTTTTCCTTCCATTTCACATGCCTGTCGGAGATGGAGAATTAAGGTCTGCGCTGGCATCGCCGCTATGCCGCTTTTTTGATGGAACTCAGCAGGTCTATGTATTTTATACGGATCATGAGCCCTCGTTCGACTGGGAGCGTAAGCCAACAAACGCGAAAATCCTGACGATTACAAGAAACATGGCTCTGAATGCGTGGAAAACGGGGAAAGACAAACAGTATCTGCTGATCACAGAAGAAAAGGTAATTGAGTCTGATACTGGCTATGAGATTCTGGTGCGAAAGGGAGCGGATATCAGAAGCTACCCGCAGCTGCCGTCTGAGCCTGACGGTTATCAGTATGCAGGTATGGACGGAGAATTTTTCATATACAGGAAAAAAGAACCTGTTCCGAAGGCTCAGATCGTGTGCCGAAAGATCATGGAGAAAACGGACAGCAAATACTATAAACTGGAGCTGGAATATCCGGATCATATCAATGATTGTTTTATCCAGATTGATTTTATCGGAGATCAGGCAAAGCTGTTTGTGGATAAAAAATGGACAGGCGACTGGTTTTATACCGGGAAAACATGGGAGATCGGTATGAAACGCTTCCATTTTCCGCAAAAAATAGAAATAGAAGTAGATGCATTATGGGAAACAGATGACATTTTTCTGGAAAAAGAGCCGGAATATAAAAACGGCGCTGCGTGTGGAATCGAAGCCATAGACGTTGCCGTGGAAACAAAGATTCCATTTATGGATAAAAGAGGGATATTATGACAAACAGACCTGTTTCATTGCGAAATATTATTGTGGCAGAAGGATTTTGGAAAGACAGGATTGAAGATGATGATAAGTGAAGAGCCGGACGCATAAAGCGGAGAGCCTGCTTTCCTAATAGTTAGGGGTGCAGGCTGTCTGTTTTTTTCGATGGTTTGTTATTTCAGGAAACAGATTAAAAATAAAGCAGCAAAAGGAACAATGCCGCCGCTGATGAGTTGTGTCAAAGTATGGCGTTTTGTATGCAAACTGGAGATATATACAAAAACAATGACTACAACTTTCAGCTGGGGTGTCCCCCGCTTCAAGCGCGCAGAGCGCTAAGCGGTGGGTAACAAATATGTTTCAGCAGCGGGTGACAATCCCCTGCTGAAAGTTGTGCCTCCGGCGGATCGC
>JBJELP010000043.1:0-18040 GCA_051879215.1 Lachnospiraceae bacterium | reverse complement strand
AGCAGCTTTTCATATTTTTTCTGCTGGATAAGATACTGTTCGCCTGATTCAAAAGCTTCCTGTTTTCGCTCCAAAGCCTTTACTTTATATTGCAGGTCACGAATGTAATCCTGTGAATTCCTGTAGCGGGGCATGGGTAACACCTCTTTCCTTCTTCCAACCAGCTTCTGGTCAATGGCCATCATTACTGCATGACCGCAGCATTCGTATATGTTCTTTTAAAAAACGGTTCTCCTCTTCAAGAATCTCATTTTTTTCTGTCAGGCATGTACACAGATCTTTGTATCCTTCAATCTCGAGTTCAAGCTGATCAATCACTTTTTCAGACTGCTCATTCAGTTCGGTAAGTTTCTGAAGTACGCGCTCATATTTAGCAATAAGCCTTTTTTCCTGTGCGTTCATACGGCTTTCACCTTTCATGTTTTGTTGAACAGATTATACCGTAAAAGCAGAAAAAAAGCGAATCTTCATATCAGGGCTTTCCGTCAAAATGACTGTTGAAAACATCGTTTTTTTATCTTCGGATCTTCTGAAAAGATCCGGGTTATCCTCATAGAAATATGCGAAGAAAACGTGGAAACAGGGTCATTGGGCTGTGGTGTGGATAACGGTCTGAAACAGAAAAAGAAAAAGACTGCGGGCCTCTCATTATCCACAAATGATGGTCTCACAGTCTAAATACACGAAAACAGTGTTGATAAAAATTCAGCGTTTTGACTATGAAGTTATTTTGACAAGGTCAGATCACTGAACAGTAACGAGTGGATCATGGCGTGTGAACAGTAACTGTGGATTATTATTGCATATTATATTCTTTGATGTTAGACTATAAATAGTACAAGTCAAAATGAGAATTCCTGATCTAATATTTTTTGGTACAATGTAGGTACTGCACTGAAGGAGGGGAAGATAAATGAGTGTGAAAAAAACGAGTACATCCGTATCTTTAAGGAAAATGATCACCATTTTTGTTGTTATTTTGATACTTTTATTCGTTTGTTCAAGAATCCGTATCATTACAGTTCCGAATGGGAAAGTTATTCTGTTCAATAATCCGTTTAAAACCGGAAGCGGAAGTATTGGTGCAGATCTTCTGGAAGATTTTGTTGAAAACGGAAAATCATCCGATAATGTCAAGGACATCATCTACATCGGATCGAATATGGATGGTGCATATTATGAGTGTCAGTACGTTGAAACAGACGGAACAGTAACGGTTTATTATGGTCTGGATGATAATGATTTGAATTCTGACAAGCGAGCTGAAGTGTTATGGAAATGAAAAATATTTACACGTTGCGTATTTATTGACAGTATGCTATAATAAGTACGCAACGTGTATTTCTGCTTTATGGAGAAAAAGAAAAATGGATTGCAGAAGCAAAATTAAAGAATTGCGGGAAAGCACTGGCATGAACCGCAAAGAGTTTTGTAAATTCTTTCAGATTCCATATCGGACTGTTACAGAATGGGAGTTGGATAACCGTCATGCCCCGGAGTATGTGTTACGGCTTTTAGAATATTATATCCGTAACGAAGGCTTGATGAAAGCGCCGATATCGGAAGATTAAAGGAGGGAAACCATTGGTTACAATAATTACAGGTACAACAAAAAAACCGGCATCCAGTGAAATGTTGAAAAGGTTTTTTCACAGCCATAATGAACTTGATGGATATCTTTATATTGGATATCCAATTATCGGAACAGTAGAGGGAGCCTATCCTATTGATGGACTTTGGATTTCTCCTGATATTGGATTAGTTGCTTTTAATCTAATCGAAGGAAAAAAATATGAAGGGTATCAGGAGGTACAAGATGATTGTGCCAATAAAATTGAATCAAAACTTAAAGGATATCGTGAACTTGTGAAAAGAAGGAAGCTTTGTGTTGAAATTAACGTAATCACATTTGCTCCAGCATTGGTACACAAGCCTGATTGGGATGAAGACTATCCTTTATGTGTTGACGATTCGGATCTTAAGAAACAAATTGATACTTTGAGCTGGGACAATAACGATTATTATGAAAAACTGGTTTCTGTTTTACAAGCAATATCTACAATCCGAAAAGGTAAAAAACGAAGAGAGACTACTGATCCAGAGTCTAGAGGCGCAAAATTGAGAAACTTAGAGGATTCAATAGCGAATTTGGATAATCAACAGAGTCGAGCTGTTATTGAAACTGTAGAAGGCGTACAACGTATCCGTGGATTAGCCGGATCCGGAAAGACGATTGTATTAGCACTAAAAGCAGCATACTTACACGCTCAACATCCAGATTGGAAGATTGCTGTTACATTTAATACTCGTTCTTTGAAAGGCCAGTTACGCCAGCTAATAAACACATTTTATATTGAGCAAACAAGTGAGGAACCGGATTGGGAAAATATTAATATAATACATGCATGGGGGGCACCCGGAGGTGGTGAAAGAAATGGTATGTATTATATGTTTTGCGGTGTAAACAATGTCGAATACTACGATTTTATGGCGGCAAAAGGTAAGTTTGGAGCAAATGATCCTTTTGGGGAAGCTTGCAATAAAGCACTTTCTGATGCAAAAGAATTTTCTCCTCAATATGATGCTGTACTTGTAGATGAAGCTCAGGACTTTTCTCCTGCATTCCTAAAACTTTGTTACGAAATGCTTCGCTCGCCCAAACGCCTGGTATATGCCTATGATGAGCTTCAAAATCTTCGTTCGCAGTCGCTGCCATCCCCTGAAGAAATTTTTGGTCTGTCTGAAGACGGAACACCTAAAGTAAGATTTAAGCCATTTGAAGACGGACAGCCTCAACAAGATATTATTTTGGAAAAATGTTATAGAAACTCCAGACCTGCGTTGGTAACAGCACACGCTTTAGGATTTGGTGTTTATCGGAAACCACCTGCACCAAAAGAATCTGGTCTTGTGCAAATGTTTGATCAAAGTAGTCTGTGGCATGATATTGGATATGAAGTAGCAGATGGATCTCTCGAAGATGGCGAAAAAGTTGTTTTAAAAAGAACCAATCAAAGCAGCCCTGTTTTTTTAGAGAATCATTCCGACATTGATGATCTTATTATGTTTAAAAGCTTTAAAACGCAAGAAGAACAGGATGCCTGGGTCGCTATGGAGATTAAGAAAAATCTCAACGAAGATGAGCTGAGACCTGATGACATCATTGTTATAAATCCAGATCCTTTAACGACTAAACGAATGGTTGCCCCTATTCGATCCCTTCTATTCCAGCAGGGAATACAGTCACACACTGCTGGAGTAGACACTGCACCTGATATTTTCTTTTCTGAAAATAATGATTCTGTAGCATTTACTGGTATATTTAGAGCAAAAGGTAACGAAGCTGCCATGGTTTATATTATAAATGCCCAAACATGCTTTGACTCATATTTTGATCTCGCCAAATTGCGCAATCAACTTTTCACAGCAATTACTCGAAGTAAAGCATGGGTCAGAGTATTAGGTATTGGTGGACAGATGGATGGACTTATTGCTGAATATCAAGAAGTAAAAAAGCATAATTTTACCTTGGACTTTATTTATCCAACACAATCTCAGCGAGATCATATGAATATTGTTAATCGTGACATGAGTGAATCAGAAAAAGCTAAGATCAAAAAGAGTAAAGGAAATATTGCAAGTCTGATTGAAGAATTGGAAAGTGGTAGTATTTTTCTTGAAGATTTAGGAGAAGATAAAGTCGAACGCCTTCTGTCCCTCCTTAAAGGCAAGGAGGAGTAGATATTGGACTCAAAAGATGTATTAAAGCAAATTCAGCAGTTAACTGTTGATATGATTGAATCTGGTCTTTGTGATGCACAGAATTTTCCCTCATTAAAACAGAGTCCAGGTGGAATCACTGAGATAGGAATTAGCTCAGTCGAGAATTCAATTTTTTTAAAAAATATTTCTTATTGTGAAATGTATACTGAGCTCTTAAATAGAAAACACTACAATCTCAAAATGATAGATGGGGCACTGATTACTCTTTTATACAGATTTCAAAATAATGATTTAGTAGCTCATAGATTATCTTTTTTTCCAGCACCTAATCTGGAGGTGTTTCAAAATGAACCAGATCTTTATTTAGAAGATGAAATATATCTTGAGTTCCTGGATAAAAGAATTGTTACTGTTCCATTAAGATTTGATTTTGATTCAGGTGAGGCATTTATCCCTGTAGAACATCCGAAATCACATTTAACATTAGGTCAATATAAAAATTGCCGTATACCCGTTTCTTCGGCTGTTTCGCCATATCAATTTATGGCATTCATAATAAGAAATTTCTATTATACGGCACAAAGCAAAAGTTGTTGCAAGCTTACAAAGTATACAGATAAGTTTGCAAAAAGCATCGTTCCAGAAGAACAAGCTTTAATTCATGTTTGTACATCTTTGTGATCAAATATCTCCACATACCTTTCTGAATTTTTTATAATCCTTTTCATATTGCTTCAAAAGGAAAGAATTACAGTACCGGAGCCGGCAGAAAAATTTGAGGTTTCCAGAAGAACGATTAACAGAGATATCGGATTGGATTGTTTTACCGTAAGGGAAGATGGACGACTATTGTTTTCAGGTTTTTATTCAGACGAAGAGAGTTTGCTTGCCTGAATTCTTACTTTTGGTGATCAGATGAAGCTGCTTTAGTAACAGCTGAAAATACAAATTATGAGAAACTGATGACATTAATTGAAAACAGAACTGAAAATGAAAAAATAAAAGCACATCAGAATCTGCACTGGAAAACAGTGATTCGTCTGATAAAAAAAATCACATCACCGACAGCTAAAGCATATGATACTGTAATAAATGAATCATGGTGATTTTATGAATTGTAACTGCAGATTGGAAAAAACAGATCATGGACCTGAGCCCTATACGTTACATGTGGATCAGGCGGCGATGCGGAACCAAAACTTCCGCACTGCTGTCTGGACGGGATGTCATTTGCAGATGACGCTGATGTGTATTCCTCCGGGTGGGGACATCGGTTTGGAAATTCATGAGGATACAGATCAATACATCCGGATTGAAATGGGGCGAGCGCTGGTTCGGATGGGTAAATGTAAAAAACAGATGGATTATCAGCAGAACCTGTTCCGGGGAGACGGTATCTTTATCCCTGCGGAAACCTGGCATAATATTATCAATACGGGAAGAAACAGTTTAAAGGTCTCATCTATTTACGCACCGCCCCATCATCCCCATGGAACCGTTCACCATACGAAAAAAGATGCGGAAGAAAAGCATGATAAATAGCAGAAAAAGTCCGAACCCTGCAGAAGCGGGCCGGACTTTTTTGATGAACAAAGGCAGCATTATCGGCATATCCGTCCGGATCCAAACAGCTTCAATTTGCTGAAGAATACAAAGTAAATGAGGAATGCAGCCAGCGTGATTCCCCAGGACAAGGGATAGCTGAATAACAGCGTATACATATCATGACGCAGGGGCAGAATCCAGACGATCCATATACTGCGAAAAGCACAGATGCCAAGTGCAGATATGATCATGGGAATGACCGTATCTCCGACACCACGAAGGGCACCGGACAGCACTTCGATGTTGGTATATATGAAGTAGAATACACACAGGAAATGCATCATGTCTGTCCCAACTGCAATGACTGCAGGGTCGTCCACAAAGAAAGGAATACACCAGGGACCCAGTACATAGATGCAGAAACTGCAGATGATGGAAAAGACAAGGCTCATCCATTCCGTAGTTCGTATGCTTTTGTAAATGCGTTTCATCTTGCCGGCACCGAAATTCTGCCCCACAAAGGTCGTGATTGTGGCGCCAAATGCATTGATACCCATCCAGTATACAGTGTCAACCTTATAATAGACCGCCCAGGCTGCTACGGCATCGGTGCTGATTCCGTTAAAACCGACCTGAATAATGGTGTTGGACAGACCGTACATTACGCTGATCAGACCGGCAGGAAGCCCGATTCGGATCATATCGGCAAGGATACCGGAATCCAGAGATAGTTTCTTCCATTCGAACCGATAGCAATCCGTTGTATCATGCAGGACATGCAAAACCAGACAGGCACTGACCATCTGTGCCAGAACAGTGGCTGCTGCCGCACCAAATACCCCCATGTGGAAAGGGATGACGAAAAGAATGTCAAAAACCGTATTCAGGATACAGCTGATCATGAGATATCTGGTGGGGCGTTTGGAATCTCCAACAGCTCTGAGAATCCCTGAACCGATGTTAAATACCAGATTACCAAAGAAACCGCAACTGTATACGCGAAGATAGGTGATGGACATTTCCATGGTATCTTCCGGTGTTTTCATCCATGTTAGAATAGATGGTGCAAGCAGCCATCCTGCGATACTTAATGCAATACCGCATAAGAAGCAGAACAGAATAACTGTATGAATGGTTTTGCTGACTTTTTCTTTGTTCATTGCACCGTAATACTGAGACACCAGAACAGTGGCACCCGTGCTTAAACCGCCAAAAAAACCGACCACCAGCAGAACAACCATTCCGGCAGAACCAGCCACAGCTGCAATTGCTTCCTTTCCGATGAATCGTCCCACAATCAATGCGTCTACGGTATTGTACAATTGCTGAAAAAAAGTACCGAACAGGATCGGGAAGAAATACACCAGAATTTCTTTCCAGATGACCCCATCGGTGATAGGATTGTATTCTATTTCCGTATTCTTTTCGCTGATCAAGTTTGTCTCCTCCTTTGTTTTCACAAGATTTAAGTATAACATATTTCGCATATGGGTAACAAGAATAATCCGCGCTAAAATCAGAACGGAGCAAGGCCTGGTCGACAAATAGATGATATGTTTAAAGTGGTATGAATGGTGTACAGAAACCGTTTATTCAGGAAAGAACTTCCTATTGTACAATTAAAACAATAACCCATCATTTTCTTGAACAAATGCCCAATTATGTAAGATATTTTGTCAGAAAATGAAAAATAATTATCCATTTCTCATTGTGAAGAATCCACAAATCCGTAAAAGTGCACAAAAATAATTACCAAAACACTTGCAGGCATATAGACAGGAAATCTTTTCCATGTTATATTGGTACTACCAAAAGGTAGTACCAAATGGTGCTACCAAGTGAAAGAAGTATTATTTTTAGACACAATCACACAGTCTTTGGACCAGAACACTGCATCAAAGACTGTGTCAAATGCTAGTACTATGAAGAAATCATACTGAGTGATATAGCCAGATATTTATTATTCTATGTACCAGTGAGCTACATATTTTTTCAGGAGAGGAGTTATCAGATGAAAATCCTTGTTTGTATCAAGCAGGTTCCGGCCAGCAGTAAAGTGGAAGTAGATCCAGTTACCGGCGTACTGAAGAGAAATGGTGTGGATTCCAAAATGAATCCCTATGATCTTTATGCATTGGAAACAGCCCTTCGTATTCGTGAGGAAAAGGGCGGCTCCATCAGTGTTGTTACCATGGGTCCCCCTCAGGCACAGAAGGTGATTCAGGAAGCATTTTCCATGGGTGTTGATGATGGTGCCATTCTTTCTGACCGTAAATTTGGTGGTGCTGATGTACTTGCAACCAGCTATACCATTGCCCAGGGGATTAAGAAAATGGGGCAGTTTGATCTGATTCTGTGCGGTAAGCAGACCACAGATGGTGACACTGCTCAGGTTGGTTCCGAAGTTGCAGAATGGCTTGGCATTCCCAGTGTGAACAATGTATGTGAAATCAGGGAAGTAGGAGAAGAAGATATGGTGATTGCCATGGATATGACGGAAGATATCGAAATCACACGCATTAAGTTCCCCTGTCTGTTATCGGTTGATAAAGACATTTTCCAGCCCCGCCTTCCTTCTTATCTGAAGAAGCAGGCTTCCAGGGATCGTGAAATCACCATGTATACCTTTGCAGATATGGAAGATCAGAACGAACTTCATTATGGTCTGAACGGATCTCCCACACAGGTTCAGAGAATCTTCCCGCCTGAAGTGAATGATTCACAGGAATTCTGGGAAGGTACCGGTGCAGAACTTGCCGATCGTTTATTTAACAAAGTAAAAGAACTGAAATTTATCTAGGAGGCATTATGGGAAAGTTAGTTATTGATCAGTCAAAAATAGAAGATATCCAGGCACTCATTGACATCTGTCCTTTTGATGCTATGGAAGAAGTAAATGGCAGGCTGGAAATTAACGCCGGCTGCAAAACCTGTAAGCTTTGTGTTAAGAAGGGGCCTAAGGGCGCAGTAACCTATGTGGAAGATGCAAAGCCTGAAATTGATAAGAGTCTGTGGAACGGCATGGTTGTCTATGTGGATCATGTGGATGGCAGGATTCATCCCGTAACACTGGAACTGATCGGCAAGGCAAAGGAACTGGCTGCAAAGATCAGCCATCCGGTTTATGCATTGTTCATCGGCAGCGAACTGGACGGCAAGGCAGAGGAACTGCTGCACTACGGCGTGGACAGGGTATTTGTTTATGATAACAAGAAACTGGCAAGATTTATGATTGAACCATATACAGCAGTATTTGAAGATTTCATCAATAAAATCAAGCCCTCCGGCATTCTGGTGGGTGCTACCACAGTTGGCCGTCAGCTGGCCCCCCGTGTTGCTGCTCGTATGAAAACCGGTCTGACTGCAGACTGCACCATTCTGGAAATGAATGAAAATACAGATCTGGTACAAATCAGACCTGCATTTGGCGGAAATATCATGGCACAGATTCTGACTCCTTACAACCGCCCTCAGATGGCAACCGTTCGTTACAAGGTAATGAATGCACCGGAACGCAATGAAGAAGCCGCAGGTGAAATCATTTCAATGGATATCGAAGAATCCAGACTTGCAACTACCATGGAAGTCATTGATATTATCCAGAAGAAGAAGGAAGCATTGATCGAAAATGCAGATGTGCTGGTGGTTGCCGGCCGTGGAGTGAAGAAGCAGGAAGATCTCGCCATGATCGAAGAACTGGCTGACCTGCTTGGCGGTATGATTGCCGGTACCCGTCCCATGATCGAAGCCGGCTGGATGGATGCAAAGCGTCAGGTCGGTCTGTCCGGCAGAACCGTTCGTCCGAGACTGATTATTACCTGTGGTGTTTCCGGTGCGGTTCAGTTCGTGGCAGGTATGAACAACTCAGATACCATCATTGCGATCAACTCGGATCCCAATGCAACTATTTTTGAAACTGCACATTACTGTCTGACAGGCGATCTCTATGAAATTGTTCCTGCATTGATTGCAAAAATCAAAGCATCCAAGGGGGTATAAAGATGACAAATTATAAGAAACTGGAAACAGAAGATATCGCATATATTCGTGAAGTCATCACAGATCCCAGACGTATCCTTCTGGGTGATGATATTAATGAAGAATACAGCCATGATGAATTAAGTGATACAAAGAGCTGGCCTGATGTTGTTGTTCGTGCATTGTCTACAGAAGAAATATCAAAAATAATGAAATATGCATACGAACATGACATTCCTGTGACTCCTCGTGGTGCGGGTACCGGTCTGGTGGGTTCTTCCGTACCCATGGAACATGGCATTATGATCGATACCACATTGATGAATCATATTCTGGAACTGGATGAAGAAAATCTGACTCTGACTGTGGAACCTGGCGTTCTTTTGATGGAACTGGCAGCTTATGTGGAAGAGCATGGATACTTCTATCCGCCGGATCCCGGTGAAAAGTCAGCCACCATCGGCGGAAACATCAGCACCAATGCCGGTGGTATGCGTGCTGTAAAATACGGAGTTACCAGAGATTATGTCAGAGGTCTGGAAGTGGTTCTGCCTGACGGACGTGTGATGGAACTTGGCGGCAAGGTGGTAAAAAACAGCTCCGGTTACGATCTGAAGGATCTGGTTATCGGTTCTGAAGGTACTCTGTGCATGATTACAAAGGCCATTCTGAAGCTTCTGCCTCTGCCCGGAAAAACCATCAGCCTGCTGGTTCCTTTCCCTTCCCTGGCCCAGGCTATCAATACGGTACCGCTGATTATTTCATCCAAGTCTGTACCCACTGCCATTGAATTCATGCAGAGGGAAGTTATCATTGACGCGGAAGAATATCTGGGAAAGAAATTCCCTGACAATTCTTCCGATGCTTACCTCTTACTGAAGTTTGACGGCAACAGCACAGAAGAAATTGAAAAGGATTACGATGCGGTTGCACAGATCTGTCTGGAACAGGGTGCTCTGGATGTTCTGATTTCTGATACGGAAGAACGCGACGAATCCATCTGGAAGGCAAGAGGTGCATTTCTGGAAGCAATCAAGGGTTCCACCACATACATGGATGAAGTGGACTGTGTGGTACCCCGTAATCGTGTGAACGAACTGGTACAGTACATTCATTCTCTTAACAGTCAGGAACAAATTCGAATCAAGCTCTTTGGTCATGCCGGAGACGGCAACCTTCATGTATACATTCTGAAGGATGATCTGTCTGACGAAGAATGGGAAAAGCGCATGAATCGTGTAATGGATCTGATCTACGACAAGGCACATGAACTGCATGGACAGGTTTCCGGTGAACATGGCATTGGTTTTGCAAAGAAACCTTATCTGTCAAAGTCTTTACCCGCAGATGCACTGGAACTGATGAAGGGAATCAAAAAGGTATTCGATCCGAAGAATCTCCTGAATCCTCATAAAATCTGCCAGTAAATCTGTTGGAAAAAAATCCATACGGATTGGAAAAGAAGTGACAGAAATGGCTGCCGTTTCTGTAAAGGAACAGCAGCCATTTCTGATAAAAAAGAGATAAAATCAGGTTCCGTTTCAGAAATCCTGTAAATTTTCTGTGATGCTGTCGTCAACGATATTGTAATGGGTTGCAATTGCATCGATCCCTTTCTCAAAATTCTTTTCACGCAGAGCATCCACCAGCTGGTGATGACAGCGGTGTGTCACCGCGCGGCCTTCATCCGTCAGTCTTCGCAGGTTTTTATCTACATTGGATAGAAATACGGCAGACAGAGCATTTGCAGTAACCATCATCATGGTATTGCCGCAGAATTCAATAATCATCTGATGAAAACGAAGATCTGCATTGGGACGATCCAGAGAATCCTGCTGATCAATCTGTTCTGTTAAGACCTGAAGCTGTTCAACCTGTTCCGGTGTAATTTTTTCAATCAGCTGACGCAGTGCTTCCACTTCAAGGGCACGGCGCATCTGACTGATTTCCAACGGACTGGTTTTGTTGATGATGGTGAGAATGTCGAAGGATTGTGTGAAAAATTTACTGATATCACCGGTCAGATAATTCCCGGAGCCCTGTCGGCTTTCAATAATCCCCAGACTGGATAAGGTTCGGAGTGCCTCACGGATGGAGTTGCGTCCAAGATCCAGTGTGGCAGAAAGCTCCCGCTCCGTGGGAAGTTTATTTCCGATACGAAGGCGATCCTGCTTGATTTCTTCTTTAATATATTCTACAACGGTTTCATACATTTTTGATTCCATAATACGCGACCTCAATCTGTTTTTAAAATTGGTAGTACAAATCTTATTGATATTGTATTATCAACCAGATAAAGAGAATTGTCAATAGGTATATGAAAAACCATGTATGAAAAGTAAATTAAATATAAGGAACGTATACTTTTGTAACTATACATATTCTGGAAATGCATATTCCAGCGAGGGATACATGTATGTTGTTTTTGAATTTTATTCTTGCGATGCTTCCCATTTTATGGCTGATACTTGCCCTGAGCGGATTAAAAATTGCGGGTCATAAAGCCTGTGGGACGGCATTGCTGATTGCTTTGATTCTTTCAATCGGATACTGGAAACTGAGCCCGATTCATGCAGCAACAGCTGCACTGGAAGGAGTACTCAATGCCCTCTGGCCGATTTGCATTGTTATTATTGCCGCACTGTTTACGTATAATATGTCACTGAAAACCGGTGCGATGGATGTGATTAAAAAAATGCTGGGGAATGTGTCCACAGACAAACGTGTCCTGGCTTTGATCATAGGATGGGGGTTCGGCAACTTTATGGAAGGTATGGCCGGATTCGGTACTGCAGTGGCAATTCCTGCATCCATGCTGGCAGGCATTGGCATGGATCCTGTTTCCTCTGTTGTCGGATGTCTGGTTGTCAACTCCACTCCTACTGCATTTGGCTCCGTTGGTGTTCCTACCGTGACCCTGGCGGCTGTTTCCGGTACGGAACTGCTGTCCCTGTCTCAGGACGTGGTGCTGATTCAGTCCATCCTGACCTTTCTCTCCCCTTTCCTTCTGGTGTGTATCTGCGGAAAAGGTGTCAAGGCCCTGAAGGGGATGATTCCATTTACCCTGATTGCCTCTTTATCCTTCCTTATTCCCTGCATCGCAGCTGCTTGTTATATCGGACCGGAACTGCCCAATATCATCGGTTCTATCTGTTCCCTGGTATGCATGATCGCAGCACTGAAATTTCTGCCGATGAAGCAGGATGATGCGTACACCCTGATTATTCATGATGACTCTGACACACAGGAACAGGCATCCGGAAAAGAAAATCTGAATGCACTTCAGGCATGGAGCTCTTTCATCCTGATTTTCATATTTCTGATCCTGACTTCCAATCTGTGTCCTCCAATCCACAACCTGATTGCACCGATAAAATCCAGTCTGACGGTTTACACCGGGGAAAATCCAAATACACTGACTTTTTCCTGGATCAATATGCCAGGGGTGATTATTTTCATCGCAGCGGTAATCGGCGGCCTGATTCAGAAGGCGAGTCTGAAAATCATCTTCAAAACCTTTTTTGAAACCCTGAAAAAATACTGGAAGACAGTGCTGACGATCTGCAGTGTGATGGCAACGGCGAAAATCATGAGTTACAGCGGCATGATTTCTGACATTGCAAGCCTGCTTGTGGCTGCAGCGGGGCAATATTATCCTCTGATTGCACCACTGATCGGAGCACTGGGTGCATTTGTGACCGGCTCCGGAACTTCCACCAATGTTCTGTTTGGTGGATTGCAGGCGGAAACTGCACTTACGCTGGGGATGGATCCAACCTGGATGGCAGCAGCCAATGTCATGGGGGCCGGCATCGGTAAGATGATTTGTCCGCAGGGAATTGCCATCGGCGCAGGTGCCATTGGTGCCATAGGGTCAGAAAATAAGATATTAAGTGCCGTATTCAAGTATTTCATTATTTATGTCATTGCAGCCGGTTTATTGTGTTATTTTGGCATCATGTTATTAGAAGGAGGAACCATATGATTATTCAGTTACCTTACAGCACCAGTGGAATGAACCTGGAACTGTCAGAAGATCTCGATATGGAGATTCTGGAATCTGCCATTGCTTCCATGCCGAAACCGGAAAAAACAGAGGATGAACTTGTTCTGGAAGCCATGGCCAATCCCATCGGATCTCCAAAGCTGTCAGAACTGGCAGTGGGAAAGGAAAAGGTTGTTATCATCTGTTCAGACCATACCCGACCGGTTCCCAGTAAGCATATCATTCCTTTTATGCTGAAGGAAATCAGAGAAGGAAATCCGGATGCAGATATCACCCTGCTGATTGCCACCGGCTTCCACAGAGCAACTACACGGGACGAACTGGTGAATAAGTTCGGTGAAACCATCGTGGATAACGAAAGGATTGTGGTACATGACAGTCAGGATATGGATGCCATGACCAATATCGGTGTGTTGCCCTCCGGCGCCCCTTTACTGATTAATCATATTGCGGCAGAAGCAGACCTTCTGGTCAGTGAAGGATTTATTGAAACCCATTTCTTTGCCGGTTTCTCCGGCGGCAGAAAAAGTGTGCTGCCCGGTGTCTCCAGCAAGGTGACGGTATTGGGAAATCATTGTTCTAAGTTCATTGATTCCCCTTACAGCCGTACCGGCATACTGGAAAATAATCCGATTCATCGAGATATGAAGGCAGCCAGCATGATGGCGGGACAGAAATACATCGTAAATGTCATTATTGATTCCGAAAAGAAGGTGGTTCATGCTGTAGCAGGAGATGCGATAAAAGCCCATGAAGCCGGCTGTGATTTTCTGAGACAGTACTGCCAGGTTGTACCCAAGAAAAAGGCAGACATTGCAATTTCCACCAACGGAGGTTATCCTCTGGATCAGAACATGTATCAGTCCGTAAAAGGCATGACTGCAGCAGAAGCCGCTGCAAAAGATGGCGGTATCATCATCATGGTTTCATGCTGCAATGATGGTCATGGCGGCGAAGGATTTTACCAGGCATTAAAAAACTGTGAAAGTCCGGAAGCGCTGATGAAGGAAATCCTTGCCGTACCGCAGGATCAGACACGCCCGGATCAGTGGGAATATCAGATTCAGGCAAGAATCCTGATGCACCACAGAGTCATTTATGTCATGTGTGAAGAATACAGAACCATGGCAAAGGAGATGGGCTTTGAGGTGGCTGCAGATGCGAATGAAGCGCTTAACATGGCTCTGGAAATGACCGGAAGAGATGCTCATATTGCGGTAATTCCCGACGGTGTTTCGGTCATGGTACGGTAAAACATGACATAATGCATATTATAAACAAAGAACAGGGGGCTGTCGCACTGTGTGACAGTCCCTTGTTTTTTTCCTATATTTACCTTGACTCCTGTTTTCGTTTTCTGTTAAGCTGAACATAACAAATATGTACCGGAGGATACTATGAAAAGGAAATATGATATTGGAAAATCATTTAGAATTTGCTTTCTTGCATCAGTGATTGTTTTCAGCATGATTGCATGTATCGGTTGCGGCAAAGAACAGGCTGCAGAAAGCTCCGTTGAACAAAGTTCAGCCTGCATTGAAAACACAGAAACAACTTCCGAAGAATCGATCACTGCAAAAAAAGAATTATTTGTATACCGTCCAATTGTGGACAGTCCGTTTTATGAACAGGCATATTCAAAAGAACATATGCAGTCCTTCCGGAATATGATGAATGCTTTGCTGAATTATGAAACGGAATTTGATATTGAAGACGGTGTGGAGTGGTGGCAGGTGAATGAGTTTGCATCTTATTTGTTTCCTGCATACAGCAAGCTGGTGCAGGAAGTAACCCAAACCGATTCAAAAGGGACAATTACCTATCAAAATGACAGGGAAATCACAGAAAGACTGCTTCGTTCTTTTGCAGAAAAAGTGGAATGGTGGATTAATTCCTGCACAGAATCCGATGAGCCGGAGATGGTAAAAGCATTGAAAATCTATCTGAAAATGTCAAAGGAAGTTACCTATGATTATGATGCAGCCGATGATAATTCTTTCATAGATGTCAGCCCTTACCGTGCCATTATGGATGAAGAAGGAATCTGTCAGTCTTTTGCTCCCGCTTATGCTTATCTTCTGATGCAGATCGGCATTGATGCCTGTCCCACCGGTGGCCTGACAGAAGATCTCACCATGGCCCATGAATGGACGATGCTGAAGCTTTCCGACAGATGGTTCTATGCAGATGTCACATTTGAAAACGGAAATGAGGATAACACATTATGGTATTTTGGTATGACCGCACAGAAACGGTATGAAGAAGGCAGTTTCACAATAGACAGTATGAACGTCGGAGAATGCAATCGTATCTGGGGAAAAGATATCGATGTCAGCGATGAACGATTTGAGGGTCTGAGAGACATATATAATGTTACAGACATTACCTATGATAATGACTATGTAATCGTTGAAGGAACGGATTTCAACAATATGCCGATTTCCGTGCAGATCAGTTACTGATGCATTTGATAGAATGCTGCATCATATATCGATTGGAGTAAAAAATGGAAGACAATCATTTCTGACACGGAGGACGATTACAATGATTACTTTTCTTACAAGCAGTCCCACAGGCGCCCTTGACGGAAGCTATGTGGTGGACGGATTGGATTCATCCAATTCATTTACAGACAATTTGAAGAAATACTGGAAGAACAATGCCAGAGTGTTAATGATCACTGCATTTCCTTCTGCACATGAGGCCAGCGATCAGATGACAGGCTTCTTCCGGGATGTGACAGTGAAAGCCGGTTTATCCGTAAGCTGTTTTGATCTCTGGGACGACAGAACCTGTGATACTTCCGGAGAAGCACTGCACTCCTACGATGTGATTATTCTTGGCGGCGGTCACGTTCCAACCCAGAATGCTTTCTTTCGGAAACTTTCTCTGAAAGAAAAAATTCAGGGTTTTGGCGGTATTGTAATCGGCATCAGTGCCGGTTCCATGAATGCAGCAGACATCGTCTATGCCCAGCCGGAAGAGGATGGAGAGGCAGCAGACCCCTCCTATCAGAGATGGATCACCGGTCTGGCCCTTACAGACATCAATGTTCTTCCCCATTACAACATGGTACATGATTATTATAAAGACGGTATGCATCTGTTCCGGGATATCACATGCCCTGACAGCGACGGTCACAAATTCCTTGCCCTTGCAGACGGCAGTTACCTGATGATCACTCCGGAAGAAACAAAAGTTTATGGGAATGCATGGAAGATTTATCCTGACAGAATCGAACAGATCTGTCATACAGGGGAAAGCAAACAGATGCAATAACAAGATGCTGTCCCTCGGAATATGCAGATCATTTAACATATTCCGGGGGACTTTTTTATTGCAACATATTCTATTTTTGATTCTTATTACTGCTTTCCCGTCTTTTGAGTTCTTCCACAACGCTGGGATAGCGAGACAGATCCGTATGGGGAATGGCTCTGGCTGCCACCATCAGATGCAGAAACTCTGCCACTGCACCAAACTGCACATATTCCATTTTGTCAATGATGGCTCCTACCTTATCTGCGTTGGAGCGATCCAGCAGCATGGCCGCTGCGCCGTCCAGAGAGGTATTACCGGGCTGACGGATCCGGCTGCGGTCGGCAAGATCCGGATACATACCAAGAACTACCGCAGATTCCTTGTTCAGATGGGTGCCGAATGCACCTGAAATGTAAAATTCACCAATATCCGTCAACTCCAACCCAACCAGGCCCATCATGTATTCCACCATGGTCATGGCAGCAGCCTTCGTTTTCACGATTTCATCAATGTCAAACTGGTAGAACAGAAGGCCCGGTGCATATTCGAAGGCCAGCACTTCTTCGTTGGATCCTTCTTCATACTCCGGATGGGGTACCTTCACCACATGGCAGCTCTTATCAGGGTTCAGCTGTCCCCGGATATCAATGATACCATTTAAAAACAGCTGTGCCAGCAGATCCACAATGCCGGATCCGCAGATTCCCTTTGGCTCGGCCACATCTTCCGGTTCTCCATATTTTGCATCCGGTTTCACATTGCCCTGTCCTGTAAGCACATGGATCTTCACCTCATCGTTTTCAATTACCACCGTATCCACGGCGCCCCGATCGGCACGCATGCCTGTTTTCACAGATCCGCCTTCCAGAGCCGGACCGGCTGCACCGGCACCGCAGATCAGAAAATCCCGATTTCCGATGACCAGTTCCCCATTGGTTCCGATATCAAGAAAAACACTGATGGATTCCTTGTTGGGAATATCAGTTGCAATCATGCCGCTGATGATATCACCGCCCAGATAGTTTGCTTTACCGGGATAGATATAGATATATCCGTTCATATGGATATTGAGTTCCGAAGCAGGTATCACATCCGGATTCAACGTCTGTACAGCATAAGGAGAAGAGAACACCTGAAATGCATCATAACCCAGCAGAAAATGTACCATACAGGTATTCGCAGAAATCACCATGAAACCGCAGCTGGTCAGATCAATTCCGGTTTCTCTGGTCAGTTCATTCATTAAGCGGTTATATCCTTCAGCAGTTTCCTTCTGCAATTTCATACGATTTGCAGGATCTTCTCTGGTATAAAAGATACGGCTCAGAATATCTTCTCCATACTTGATCTGAGGATTAAATGCGGTCTTTTTTGCCACCCGCACACCCGTATTCAGATCATACACCTCCATTACGATGGTGGTACTTCCATTGTCCACTGCAATCCCGTAATGGGCATCTGTGGTGTCTCCGGCTTCCAGACGATTCACATGCCAGATCATGCCATCGTATACAAGAGAAGCGGTTA
>JBJELP010000042.1:0-18084 GCA_051879215.1 Lachnospiraceae bacterium | reverse complement strand
GGTATATACTTTCCAGAATTCTTCGTACAGATTGAATTCGGGAATGATATCAATCAGTTCCATATTGGCTTCCCAGTAGGATGTCAGAGTACCTACATCCTTCCAGTATCCATTGAATTCGTAGGAGAAGATTCTTTCACCATTGTTGAATATGTAGGGGATTACATGCATACCAAAGTCACAGTTGGGCTGTTCTGCAGTAGCCAGAAGAGCTTCTCTTAACTTGGACCAGGTGAAGATGTAAATACCCATGGAAGCCAGGTTGCTTCTGGGATTTGCAGGTTTTTCTTCAAACTCTACGATTCTGTTTGTTTCATCTGTTAATACCAGACCGAATCTGCTTGCTTCTTCCCACGGTACAGGCATGGTAGCAATTGTCAGTGCTGCATCATGGCTCTTGTGGTAATCCAGCATGATTTCATAATCCATCTTGTAAATGTGGTCACCGGAAAGGATCAGTACATACTCGGGATTGTATGTATCAATAAATCTGATATTCTGATAAATTGCATTAGCAGTACCGGTATACCATTCGGTGTTGCCGCTTTTTTCATAAGGGGGAAGGATAGCTACACCACCAACATTACGATCCAGATCCCAGGGCATACCAATGCCGATATGTGTGTTCAGACGCAGAGGCTGATACTGAGTCAGTACACCTACTGTATCAATACCAGAGTTGATACAGTTACTAAGGGGGAAGTCAATAATACGATATTTGCCGCCGAATGCCACAGCAGGTTTTGCACCTTCAGTAGTCAGAACGCCGAGACGGCTGCCCTGTCCACCTGCAAGAAGCATAGCGACCATTTCTTTTTTAACCACGTTATCACCTCTTAAAGTTAAATTTATTTGTAAAAGCATTATAACATACTTTTCTTATAATGTGAACAAATATTTCATGATGGTTCTCCACTTTTTATGTATTTTATATGTTTCTATTCCGTCTGACACAATACATTTACATAGTTTTTCGTCACTTTTCCCAATGGAGTCGGACTGTTCCTACAATCCATCCTGTTGTCCCGGAACAAAAAATGTTATTATTTTATCACTTTTCACACTGCATTTCCCCCTTTTACAGACGTATTTTGGTAGGTAGCACCATGAACAATACCAATTTTATAGAAAGAATTTGTTATCTTTCACGGATACGGAAGATTTATATTTCTCAACGGAAACTGCTTGAACATGTGTAATAAATGTTATATACTGGTATGAGGCTTTTAAACATATTTGTCTGTCTGTGACGGACTGATTTTTTTTAACCTTTTCAGACCAAAATACAGACTGATTTTAACATGTCCGACATTTCCGGACTGCATGACAAAGCCAGTTTCGGACAAACAAACAGGAAAGGTTTGCTTTGCAAACCGAATCTGGCGTCGGTTTGAATAATATAAACTAAGAAAGGAAAAGCTAATTTTAGCAGTATCTATGCCATGAAACTGACAACAATCAAAGATATTTTTCGCAATCCCGAACAGTACATCGGTCAGGAAATCTCTGTCGGCGGCTGGGTTCGCAGCATCCGCAGTTCCAAAACCTTTGGTTTTATCGTATTAAATGACGGTTCTTATTTCCAGAATCTGCAGATCGTATACAATGACTCCGCTGAAAATTTCAGCGAAATCTCTCATTATAATGTGGGTACCTCCCTCATTGCCACTGGTACTCTGGTTGCAACTCCCCAGGCAAAGCAGCCTTTCGAAATGCAGGCATCAAGCGTGGTTCTGGAAGGTCCTTCCAGTCCGGATTATCCGCTTCAGAAAAAACGCCATGGCATGGAGTTCCTTCGTACCATGCCCCATCTGAGACCCCGTACCAATACCTTCCTTGCCGTATTCCGCGTACGTTCTCTGATTGCAGCTGCCATCCACGAGTTCTTTCAGTCCAACGACTTTGTGTACGTTCATACACCTCTGATCACAGCAAGTGACTGTGAAGGTGCCGGTGAAATGTTCCAGGTAACCACCATGGATCTGAACAACCCGCCCAGAACAGCCGATGGCGAAATTGATTACTCAGAAGACTTTTTCGGAAAAATGACCAACCTGACCGTAAGCGGACAGCTGAATGTGGAACCTTTCTGCATGGCATTCCGCAATGTTTACACCTTTGGTCCCACATTCCGTGCGGAAAATTCCAATACAGCACGGCATGCTGCCGAATTCTGGATGGTGGAGCCCGAAATGGCTTTCGCAGATCTGAATGACAACATGGAAGTGGCAGAAGCCATGCTGAAATATATCATCCGCTATGTGCTGGAAAAGGCGCCCGAAGAAATCAACTTCTTCAACTCTTTTGTTGACAAGGGGCTGCTGGATCGTCTGAACAATGTCCTGAATTCCGAATTCGGTCATATCACTTATACAGAAGCAGTGGAACTGCTGATGAAGCACAACGACAAGTTCGATTATAAGGTAAGCTGGGGCTGCGATCTGCAGACAGAACATGAACGTTATCTGACCGAACAGATTTTCAAACGTCCTGTCTTTGTAACGGATTACCCCAAGGATATCAAAGCATTCTACATGAAGCTGAACGAAGACGGAAAAACCGTTGCTGCCATGGACTGCCTGGTACCCGGTATCGGCGAAATCATCGGCGGCAGCCAGCGTGAAGATGATTACGACAAGCTGGTTGCACGTATGGATGAACTGGGTCTTAAGAAAGAAGATTACGAGTTCTATCTCGACCTTCGTAAATACGGTTCCGTACGTCACTCCGGTTTCGGTCTGGGCTTCGAACGCTGTGTTATGTACCTGACCGGTATTTCCAACATCCGCGATGTCCTGCCTTATCCCAGAACCGTAGGCAGCTGCGAACTGTAATTTTCAGCAGCAAAAACAATTGTATCAAATGTACGTCAGATAAAGGGTCTGTCCGCAGTGCGGCAGACCCTTTTTGTATGATTTCCACCGTTGGGGGAAAGATATATAAGTAAAAATATTGAAGAAACAGACTTTTTAAGCATTATCAATATTGACGAAACGGACAAATCCGGATATAATAATTTAGAAGAAACGGACTTTTTAAGCATTTTTAATATTGAAGAAACGGACTTTGTCTATTATTTATCCCAGAACATCGAAAAAAATGAATTTCTATCACAGGAGGTGAATTTATGTATTTTAAGCGAAAAGCATATGATAAGCTGTTGGAATGGAAACGAAATTATTCAGATCATTATGCTGTTATGTTAGAAGGTGCAAGACGAGTAGGAAAGTCTACAATCGCGGAAACATTTGCAAAAAATGAATACAGATCGTATATTATGCTGGATTTCTCGAAGGTATCTGAAAATATCCGAAATATTTTTGATGATATCGGAAATCTGAATATGTTTTTTTTAAGATTACAGGCAGAAACGGGTATTTCATTGTATGAGCATGAATCCATTATCATTTTTGATGAAGTTCAATTATTTCCCAGGGCCCGGCAGGCAATTAAACATCTGGTACATGATGGGAGGTATCATTATCTGGAGACCGGATCCTTAATATCGATTAAGAAGAATGTGAAGGATATTCTTATTCCATCAGAGGAAATGAAAATTCAGGTATACCCGATGGACTATGAAGAATTTTGCATGGCAACGAATAATAATTATGAAATATTGAAACAACTTGCTCAGGTGGATAAAGGGATCGGACAATCCACAAATCGGAAATTAATGCGGGATTTAAGAATATACATGGCTGTGGGCGGAATGCCGCAGGCTGTTGAGGCATATGTTCGAGGAGATAATTTTTCCAGAATAGATCAAATAAAGAGGCTGATTATTGACTTGTACGAAGAAGACTTTAAAAAAATTGACCCCTCCGGTCGTTTATCTGCCATGTATCACTCCATTCCGGCACAGCTGGCAAAGGATTCTAAAAAATACAGAATACGAACAGCAATCGGGAAGAAAACCAATACGAAGACAGAAGAACTTTTGTACGATCTGATTGACTCTAAAACAATTTTGCCCTGCTATAATTCTACGGATCCAGGAGTAAGTCTGTCCGATACAAAAGATTTTGATAGTTATAAGCTATATCTTTCCGACACCGGATTATTCGTTACTCTTATGTTCATTGATCGCCCGGTGACAGAAAATGATGTTTATGCAAAATTACTATCTGATAAACTGCCTGCAAATCTGGGATATCTTTATGAAAATCTTGCCGCACAGATAATTGCAGCATCCGGAAGAGAATTATATTATCACACGTGGGAAAAGAAAGGAAGTACACATTATTATGAGGTCGATTTCCTGATTTCAGAAGAAAGCAAGATCAATGCCTTTGAAATAAAGTCATCCGGAACAGGAAAACATGAATCCATTTCAGAGTTTTGTGTAAAGTATTCAAAACATGTTCAAAAGTCATATTTATTGTCGCAAAAAGATATCGGTAAAGATGGTGCATTATTTCTGAAACCATTTTATTTGCTGCCATTTTTAGTATAAGTAAGGCTTACCGGAGGGTGTCGTATGACACCCTCTGATTGACTGATTTTCACTGTGGAATTATAATATAACCAACAGTAAACAGCACACTCCCCTTACTCTGTTTGCAAGTGTCTTAATCGAAAAGGAGTTCCCATGAAATCAATTGAAACCAAGACATCTGCCTGCAACGGATGTACCAGATGTCTCCGCCGCTGCGAAGTGAAAGCCATTACATTATCGGATGGCTTTGCTTTCATCAACGATGATCTTTGTATTCTCTGCGGAGAATGTATTGCTGCCTGCCGCAGAAAAGCCCGTTTTTATCTGAGTGACCTGTCCAAAATCTCCGCATGGCTGTCAGCAGGACAGAAAATAGCTGTCATTCTGGATCCCTCCTACATAGGTGCTTTTCCCACCATCAAAGGCGGACAGCTGATCACGGCTCTTCGGAAAGCCGGTTTTGCCTTTATCCACGAGTCATCTGAGGCTTCTGCTGCCATTACATCACAGCTGACAGAACTGGCTAAAGGTGACGGAATCAACAATATCATTACCTCCAACTGTCCTTCCATCAATAAAATGATCGAAACCTATTATCCGGATCTGCTGGATTGCCTGGCGCCCATTGCCTCTCCCGCAGTTGCAGAAGGACGCTATCTGAAGCAAAAATACGGAAAAGATACTCTGGTGGTCTCTGTCAGTCCCTGTATTGCCCGCAAAGATGAAGCATATGCCCCGGAAAATAAAGGTTGTATTGATGGCGTTCTGACATTTTACGAACTGTTCAATCTGCTGAACCGACATGAAGTTGTACCGGAAGAATGTGAGGAAAGTCTCCCGGACAATGAAAACACCGGTATCAATCAGCTTTATCCCACTGCCGGCGGTATCATCACTGCCCTTCGTATGCAGGAAGATTTTCCGGATGACCGTTACATGAGCTTTCATATCAGCGGGATTGTCAACTGCAAAAACGTATTGAACGAACTGCGAAACGGTATTTATACCAATTGCGTCATTGAAATGAATGCCTGCCCCGGCGGCTGCGTCAACGGTCCTCTCCGTCCCGACGGAAGTTCCGGCTACAAAAACAACCTTCGTATTAAAAGTCGTACGGAACGGGTATCCGTTTCACCGGAAAAAGTCAGAGAATTCCTGTCCATTGCTTCCGTTGGTCAGGAATACACGGATAAAACCCCTTCTCTCCCCATGCCTTCGGAGGAAGAGATCAAAGCCATGCTTGTAAAAATGGGACGCAAAAGCAGATCCAGTGAACTGGATTGCGGTGCCTGCGGATATCGTACCTGCCGGGAAAATGCCATTGCCATCTGTCAGGGCCGTTCCACCCATGACCGCTGTATCCAGTACCTGCACGATAAAGCTTCTTCTCTTGCAAATCTGGTTATGGACATGACCCCCAATATGGTTATGATTCTGGACAGTGAGATGACGATTCAGGAATTCTCTGCATCCTGCAGCAAATATTTTCATATTTCCCATGACGAGGCCATCGGCAAACAGCTGGTCGAGCTGATCGATGATACCGATTATATCTGGGCACTGGAAAAGAAATCCCATCTCCGCAATAAGATTGTGGAACTGCCCGAATACGATCTGGTTGTTCAGCAGAACATTACCTATCTGAAAAGAGAACACGGTCTTCTGGTTATTCTGATCGATATCACCCGTGAACATCGCCGTGAGGAAGAAGAATATCTGAAGAAGCTGGAAATTGCCGAACTGGCTCAGAAAATCATCGACAAACAGATGATGTCTGCACAGATGATCGCCGGTCTTCTGGGTGAAACCACTGCAGAAACCAAGGTTACCCTGAACAAACTCTGCCGGTCACTGCTCGGAGAGGAAGGCGGTGATGTCTGATGTATATTGATATGGATTACCGCAGTCTGAATCATGCCGGTGAAGAGCTCTGCGGTGACCGGGTGGAAATGGTTACCACTGAGCATTCCAAAATCCTGATTCTGGCAGACGGCATGGGAAGTGGTGTCAAAGCAAACATTCTCTCCACTCTGACTTCCAGTATTCTGGCCACCATGTTCCGGGAAGGTGCAACCATTGACGAATGCCTGGATACCATTCTTCCCACGCTTCCCATCTGTCAGGAACGCCATGTTGCTTACTGTACCTTTACAGTTCTGCAGGTAAATGATGACGGCACTGCCTATCTGGCAGAATACGATAATCCGGATACCATCCTGATCCGTGACGGAGAAATTGTGGAACTGGAACGGACGAAGCGTGTCATTGAAGAAAAGACCATTCAGGAAGCCCGCTTTAACGTACAGGACGGAGATGTTTATGTCATCATGTGCGACGGCTGCCTCTACTGCAGCCCCGGTCTTACCCTGAATATGAACTGGGACAGAAACCGCATGTGCCGCATCGCCAAAAGAGAAGCCCGTTTTGCCCCCTATGCCAAACGAATTGCTTTTTCCGTGGTGCAGGAATGTGATGATCAGTACTGGGGACAGCCCGGTGATGATACCACCGCCGCTGTTATGCGGATTTCCAGTCCCCATACCCTGCGCATTATGACCGGTCCTCCGGTTCAGAAAGAAGACGATGAACGTATGGTCCGGGACCTGATGGCAAATGATGAAAACGGGGAAGACTGCACCCGAATCGTATGCGGTGGAACCACTGCCCAGATTGTATCCAGAATTCTCGACCGTCCCATCGAACCGGTCAGACAGGATCCGGACCCGGATGTCCCGCCTTATGACTCCATTGCCGGTATTGATCTGGTAACGGAAGGAGTCATTACCCTGCGGAGAGTTCTGGATGTGATGGAACCCTGTGTCACCGGCCAGCCATTGGACGAATCCTTCTTTGAGGAGGTTGATAAAGACAATGGAGCCGGTCTGATCATGACCGCTCTTTTTGAAGACTGTTCCCATCTGGAATTACTGGTGGGACAAGCCATCAATGAGTCCTATGAAAACTCCGGTATCGGAGCCAATCTGTCAGCCAGAAATGACCTGACCCGGGGACTGGTCCGAGTTGCAGAAGCAATCGGCAAAACCGTTACTGTAAAGTATTACTGATTTTACAAATTGCAGAATCGACATACTTCTGTACATTGATTTGATCAAAAACGACGGAAAACCGGACAGATACTGAAACCAAAGAACCCCTTTCAGGGTTCCGCTGCGGTTTCGGCACCTGCCCGGTTCCTTTTTTCAATCAGTTTCAGCTTGTCCCGGCGCGTCAGTTTTTTAATAGCCGCCTCCCGTTTCATTGCCTGAATTCTGTCTTCATACATTTCATGATAAACAAGAGTTACCGGCAGACGGCTTTTTGTATACTTCGCGCCTTTCCCTGCATTATGCATCCGGACTCTTTTTTCCAGATCGTTGGTCCACCCGGTATAAAGACTTCCATCTGCACAGCAGACCATATACACATAATTATTTTTCTGTTCTTTTCTGTTGTTTTCCATTTTTCTTTTTACAGATACTTCCATCCTCACTGCTGCAACATTTTTTCCGGACTGCATATACTGATACCAGTACATCGAATGATAATTAACCAGCCATATCCTGATTATAACGCATTTTCCCTGTTTTTTCATTCTTTTCTGAACGCTTCGGTCTGCCGGCGGACCGTGCTTCATATACCGGCTGCAGCTTCTTCATATTCTGAAAAACTGCAGCCTTTTTGCTGTTTCCCTATGAAATCATTTCACAATCAGCAGCTTTTGTCCCGGCTTCAGATCATCGGAATTCAATTCATTGACTTCCCGCACAGAAGCCAGTGATACATAAAATTTCCGTGCAACACTCCACAGGGTATCCTGCGGTCTGACCACGTATCCAGCAATACCAGGCATATCATCAATTTTCTCCGCCGGGACCGGCTTCATGTCAATTTCTGTAATCATACGGATGGATTTCCTGCTGCAAAAAGCAATGCAAAACCCGGCAGTCAGGCGGATTTCCACTTCATCTGCTCCCGCCAGAACCGCATTTACCTGTTCCACTGAAGAGGATATCCGAAGCAGTTCACTGCGTCCTGCATTTCCTCCGTTCTGTGACTGCACAATGTAAGAAAACGGATACTCCTGATGTCTGGAATCATATGGATTTTCCTGATCCGCCTGCTGGTAGAGCAGTTCCACGGAAATAATACCTTCCAGCACCAGTCCCTCTTCACCGGGATGATAATCCTCCACTTTAACAGCAGCCTCCACATCTATAATCTGCACCAGTGGTTTCTGTGCATGAAGAGGCATATTAAAATTCATTTTCATCCGGCTGTCATTACAAGAATCCAGAACAATCATATCCGTTTCCGGTCTGGTTATGGAAAACTCCATTTCCGGCACATAAACATCTTCCAGAAATTCCATCCGCTGCTCTTCAAAAAGAATCAGATCACACTGCAGAACCGCCTCCACGGAAATCTGACGCATCTCTCCATCTTCATCCTCTTCTGCTGAAATTTCCGTATGGGCAAGCTGTACACAGGAGGCCGACAACATCAGATCGGTAATATGCGGGGATTCAATCTGTCCTCCCACTGCGATCTGACGTTCCACCCACTGAATGGGCATATGATCGTCTGCTGACCGGTACATCAGAAACAGTGACAGGTCTCCGCTGATGGAAAGAAAACCGTTCTCCGCTCTGGTTTTCACATTGTGCAGACGCAGATTCTGAAAAATCACCCGGTCTATGTCCGGCTTTCCTCCCGGCAGGTCAAACAGTTCCTTTATCCGCAGCGTATCCTTCCCACAGATCTGCAGCCCGGTAAATTGCTCTGTTACAGCCAGCGTTTCTGCATCGGAAGGATAACTGACACCCACCGCCGTCTCCTCCTGACTCAGGCAAATGGGATACAGGTTAAAGGTTACCACCGCTTTCACATTCATTTTTCTGGGATGGATCATTTGTGCACTCAGATCTTCCATGGACCAGAGTACCGTCACCTTTTCTCCATCTTTACACCCATCGTAATTTACCGTATCTTCAAAGGCAAAATCCCCATGAATACAGGATAACTCTCCATGTTCTTCACTGGTATATAAGACAGAAAACTCCAGATGACCCGACATGCGGATTTTTCCGCCCCCTGATCGGATCTCATCCACATGTACATGTCCGTTCTGCATGACAATATTCCGGATATCCGCATTCTGATCGGATACATTGATATCATCATCAAATGTCAGCTGTGTTGTGAGACATTCTCCTCCTGTACCGTATGTAATTGTTTTTTTCAGCAAATCCATAGCTATACACGCCTCCTTTTCTTTCCGATGCAGATGGAAACCAAAACCAGTAAAACAGGCAGTGAATCAGGTAAAATATACTGTCAGATCATTCAAGGGCAATTTCACCACAATCCAGGGAGCACAGGTGCTGTCAGCCGTATCATCTGTCTCTTCCGGCATGGGTCCATGCAGTTCCGTATCAATATACAGCAGTTCCCCTGCCTGATAAATTTCCTTTACGGAAATACTGTAGCCTCCTGTTTCCTGCCGTCCATACCCCACTGCCAGATACATATTGTTCCCATCAGAAAAACTGAGCCGGAACTCCTTCTCCTTTCGCTCTTCAATCAGTTTCCGCATCTCCTCCGGAACTTCCTGATCTGAAATAATCTGATAATCCACATCGGCTGTTTTCTCCGGCTTTTTTTCACCGCTGCATGCCCAGAAAATAAGCCCGCAGATAATCAGAATCACAACCAGAATCATTATTTTCACAGCATAATGAACGAATTTTCTCATTTTTTCGTATAACCTCCCTTGTTGTACACTCACTGCTTAACCATCCATCGATATATCATATTGTTATCAGAAACAAAATATGATACACTGATAGAAAAGTATTAATAACAGAAAACCATCCGACATCATTTAGAATGGTTTTCCATTCCGGAGGATTCTATGCATAATAATTCCAAATTAATTCAGGAAATGGTGACCTATTACGCCGGCGACCCACAGCAGATCCAGCATCTCCTCAAGGTCTGCAGCTTTGCTTCTCTGATTGCAGACTGTGAAGAAGTGGATGAAGAAACACGCTTTATTCTGGAAACAGCTGCAATTGTTCATGATATCGGCATCCGAAAAAGCAAAGAAGTTTATGGGGACAGCAATGGAAAACATCAGGAAGAACTGGGACCCGATGCTGCAAGACCCATGCTGGCAAAACTCAGTTATGACCCGCCCATTGTGGATCGCGTCTGTGAACTGATCGGCCGCCATCATACCTATACCAATATCGATGGTCTGGATTGTCAGATTCTGATTGAAGCTGATTTTCTGGTTAACCTGTTTGAAGAACATATCTCAGAAGAGGGAATTGCTTCCGCCCTGAAAAACATCTTCCGGACACAAACCGGAATTATGCTGTGTAAACAGATGTTCAATATAGAGGATCCTGTTCCGGATGAAGAATAAATTGATTCAGATGTGCCAGAAAGTTCTGACGCTTTTCCTCCTGACGGATGATCTGAACCAGTTTCCGGATATTTTTTTCCGGTACCCATGCTTTATTGGACTGTATATAGAAATTAATCTGCTTCCAGTATTTCTCGGGAAACAAAAAGAGGCAGTATAAAAGCTGTCGTTCTGCCTGCGATATGGGATTGCTGTTACTGTAAATGGTCAGAAGTGTTTCTGCCAGCTGCCAGTTCCAGCCGTGTTTTTCCATACATTTCCTGAGGAACAGATAAAAATCCCCAATCTGCGGACCCAGATGGATCCTGCTGCTGCTGCAGATCCAGTTTTCATTTTTACCGAATATCAGATTATGATAATGAAAATCCCCATGACAAATTTCATTATCAATCTGGTCGGAAACACCATTCAGCATTTCCATCGCCCATTCTGCCTGTTCCAGGTAAATGGGCGTTTTTTTCATGATCAGCTGTTCCAGCTCGTTTTTATTGTGCCTTCTTCGTACGTACCGCTGTACCCGGACCAGTTCTCTTTTTCTCCGACCCCACAGTTCCAAAAATGGTTCCGCCGTCGCAAACCGGTCAGAATACTCTTCTGTGGAAATAATTTTTAATGCCCTGTGCATACAGGCACATGCCTGCGCTCCCATATACAGATCTTCTTCGTTTTTCACCTCACATTCTCTTCCTTCTGTCCATTCTTTCAGCACAAAATTCCTTCCGAATCGGTCCGATGTCAGATAATGTTCTTCTCTGTTTTTTACAAAATGATCCAGCCGTAAGGAACCCATACCGCCGGATGACTGCCAGAATTCTGTCATTCCGGCCATTTCCGCTGCTTTGCAGAGATCCGCTTCCATCTGCAGTCTCTCCTCTCCGGCATCTGTTTCCCGCCATACATACAGGCCGTCATCTGCCATGCACAGCCAGCCTCCTCTGACTTTTCTGATGTTTTTAATCGATATGTCATACATTTCCAGCATGGCAGTATCCCTATCATACATTTCCATCCCCTCCTGATTACCCAAAATTACAGACACACCGTATGATCCATGCCGACAAACGAGCCAGCCTCGCAGAACGACAAAAAACAGGATTGCATTTCTACAATCCTGTACATCTTATGAAAAAGAAAACTCTTTCATGACTTTATTCGGTTCTTCTTCTGTACAGATTCAGCAGGACTTCCTTCTGATTATCCTCCGGATAATCCAGAACATGCATCAGCAGCTGATTCAGTACATTTCCCATCTCTTTTCCCGGTTTCATACCTGCTTCCAGCAGATCCTTTCCGGAAACAGCCAGTGTTTTCATGGATACACACTGTTCCTCTTTCAGTATCCGTCTGTAAATCTCCTCTATTGCATCCAGATGCTGCAGTGCTTCTTCTTTTGTCTGTGCATTCTTTCCGTGCGCATCTGCCCGCATCAGTGTCAGAGCATCCTGAAAAATGTCCGGACCAATCTTATAAACAGCCCTTCGTACCGCCCGGTCCGACAACTGAATCCGGTAATCATGGCATGCAACCAGACGGCAGGTGATATCCAGGTTATGGTTGTCATATTTCAATCGTTTCATAACTCGTCTGGCAATATCCCTGCTCACTTCCGGATGTCCCATAAAATGGGCATTTCCCTCTTCATCCACGGTTTTACAGATGGGTTTTCCCAGATCATGCAGTACAGCCGCCAGTCTCAGCGGAAGTTTATCCGGTGTATGAACCAGAACCTGCAGGGTATGCTCTCCCACTGTATAACAGTGATATGGACAATTCTGTTCACAGTCCATGGTTCTGTCAAACTCCGGAAGAATCACTGCCGTAATACCGGACTCATAAAGCTTGCGAAAATGCCCCGGATTGGGTGACAGCAGCAGCTTGGTCAGCTCTGCCTGAATACGCTCTGCACTGATCTTTTTCAGATCCGGAGCCACCCGGATAATTGCATTCCAGGTTTCTTCCTCAATCTCAAATCCCAGCTGGGCTGCAAACCGCACGGCACGCATGATACGCAGTACATCTTCATGGAAACGATCCTCCGCCCTGCCGACACAGCGGATAATCCCCGCCTCCAGATCATCCTTTCCGCCAAAAAGATCGATAATACCCTCGTTGGGATTGTACGCCATGGCATTGATCGTAAAATCACGGCGTTTCAGATCTTCGCGCAGTTCCGGTGTAAAAACCACTTCTTTCGGATGACGTCCATCCAGATACTCCCCATCAATCCGGTATGTGGTCACTTCAAAACCAATATGATCCACCATAACCGTAACAGTTCCATGCTGAATCCCCGTATCGATCGTCCTTTTAAATACAGCCTTGACCTGCTCCGGCTTTGCGGAAGTCGTGATATCCCAGTCATGGGGTTCCCTTCCAAGAAGCATATCACGTACACAGCCTCCCACCGCATAGGCTTCATAACCATGCTCCTGCAGCCTGTCTATAATAAATAACACCTGTTTCGGCACCACTGTGTCCATATATACCCTCCTCAGACTTCTCAGATTCAAATCGACGCTTGCAGAGATTTGGCGCCGGATTCGGTTTGCAAAGCAAACATTTTCCTGTTCGAATCCGTGCGCAGTCCCTTCTTCACTTCACAGCAGGTACATCCGGCCCCGCTGAACTGTTACGTAAAATTATAGCTAATAATACTTAAAATGTCAAAGGTTTCTTTCCTGCTTGACATATCCGCCATACTAAATTACAATTAGGGATAGCGTTGAAAAGGACTATTAAACAGACACTGTGTTGCAGAGAGAGGATGTCCGGTGCAAATCCTCACATAAGCCTGTCCAACCTACCTTGGAGCTACCGGATGAAAATCCGGCGTCTGAGCCCGCGTTAAAGGCCTGCTATGAGAGCTGTTTATCACAGTATAAGGGTGGTACCGCCGATTATGATATTGGTCCCTTGTTTCCGCTGACGCGGAAACAGGGGCTTTTTTCGTTTCTATTCAGCGTTTACCCGAATGAGTAATTTTCTGAGTTTACGATGAAAATTACGAATGCCCGGCTGAATCATTATCAGCAAAGCAGCGCATCAAGCTCGCAAAAATCTGCTTAACAAAGAAAGTGAGGATACATTATGAAACTTCGTAATTTAGTTGGAGATCGTTTTAAAGAAAGACCCTCTGATTGTGTTGTTGACAGCCACGCACTTACCATTCGCGGCGGCTATGCCAAAAATGTTGCCAACGGTATTTTTTCTTTATACCCTCCCATGAAGAGAATCACCAAGAAAATTGAACAGATCATCCGTGATGAAATGGATGCCATTGACGGACAGGAAGTTATGTTCCCCGTTGTTCTTCCCGGCAGCTTATGGGAGGAATCCGGCCGTTTTGAAAGTGTCGGCGATGAACTGCTTCGTTTCAAGGACCGCAACAACAGTCAGATGGTTCTGGGCATGACCCATGAAGAAGCTGCTGTTCATCTGGTCAGAGAATATGCACAGACCTATACCAAATACCCTTTCATGATCTATCAGATCCAGACCAAATTCCGCGATGAAGCAAGACCCCGTGCCGGTCTGATCCGTGTACGTGAATTCACCATGAAGGATGCTTATTCCTTCCATACCTCTCAGGAAGATCTGGAACAGTACTACGAAAGATGCTACAGAGCATACAGCCGTATCTTTGAAAAAGCCGGTGTGCCGGAAGTAATTGCCGTTAAATCCGATTCCGGTATGATGGGCGGCAGCATTTCCCATGAATATATGCTCCTGACAGATGCCGGTGAAGACTCAATCGTAATCTGTACAGACTGCGGCTACAGTGCCAACATGGAAGCTGCAGACAATACCGTGGACAACAGCGGATGCAAACCCGCTGCAGAACTGACAAAGGTTTACACACCCGACTGCAAGACCATCGAAGAAGTATGCACCTTCCTGAACAGCAGAGTGGAAGAATCCTGTAAGGCAGTTATGTATCAGAAAAACATGACCGATGAATACGTTATCGTATTCCTGCGCGGCGATTATGAAGTCAATGAAACCAAACTCACCAACTATCTGGGTGAAAAAGTGCATGCAGCGGTTGTCACAGAAGAAAGCGGTCTGGTGGCCGGCTTCTGCGGACCTTACAACCAGAATGCAAAATGTCAGATCATTTATGATAAATCTCTGGAAGGCATCGAAAATCTGTGTGCAGGTGCAAACGAAGAAAATTACCACTATACCGGCCTGAATATCAAACGTGATATCGGTGATGTGGAATATGTGGATGTGGCAAAAATCCAGACCGGCGGTATCTGCCCCTGCTGCGGCAAAAAGACCATCACCGTTCAGCGCGGTATCGAAGTCGGCAACATTTTCCAGCTGGGCACCAAATACTCCAAGTCCATGAACATGACTTATACCGATGCGGACGGCGAAGTAAAAAATCCCATCATGGGCTGCTACGGTATCGGTGTAGGCCGTCTGGCTGCATCTGTATGCGAAGCACATCATGACAATTACGGTCCCATCTGGCCCATCTCCATCGCTCCCTGGCAGGTTCATATCTGCTGCATGAGAGCCGATCAGGAAGAATGCAGAAGCGTGGCAGATAAACTGTACAACGATTTACAGAATGCAGGCATTGAAGTTATTTATGATGACCGTGATGTCCGCGCAGGTGCCATGTTCGCAGATGCCGATCTGCTGGGTGTACCGGTACGCGTTGTCATCGGACCCAAAAATCTGAAGGAAAACAAGATTGAATTATCCACCAGAGACAAACGTGTCTCCAAACTGGTTGATGTGGATTCCGCACAGGATGAAGTAAAAGCCTTGATCGCTGAATTATTTGCAGAGATCAATGCAAAGGTAGAACCCAGCCTGTAAGAAATCCAATCCCTGTCAACTCCGAAAAAGTATATAAAGGGGGGCTGTCCGCACGAATTCATCAATTTAGTGTGCGGTCCCTTTTTCGCACTTCAAGCCAGTCAGTATATCCACCACGGGTACAGAACCTGAGTCTTTGAAGCTCTAAAGACTCAGGCGAATGCACCCTTATGGTGGATATATCTGCACTGGCTTTTGTGCTCGTTTGCCGAAAATTAAGATCAGATTCGCAACCGTGATTCATACAAAGAAAAAGGGAAAGTGCGGACAGCCCTTTTTTATCCTAAGACTTCGAAAACGGCCATGGCTGCCGCACACACCATATGATGATCAGGACACCAATGGGCCCCAGCACCAGTCCCGCACCTCCAAACAGTTTCAGTCCGACGTATACGGCCGCCAGAAACTCAAAGGCTGACATTCCCATACATTTTCCCACCAGTTTGCTTTCCAGAACCTGTCTGGTCAGATAGCAGATTCCATATAGAATCAGAAGAATTCCTCCGGTTGCAGTTCTGCCGTTTAAAAACTCCCAGACAATCCACGGAAGATATACCGTTCCGGCCCCCAGAATCGGAAGTACATCCACAACGCCGATGATAATCCCTTTAAATAATCCATGGGAAAAACCGGTTATCCACAGCCCGATTCCGCTGATTCCGATGGTTATCAACATGATAATCCCCTCAGCACGCAGCCATTGTCCACAAACTTCACTGAAAAAAAGACCGAAATCCACAATCTGACGATAAAAAGTCCACATTGTAAACTGCTGCCTGAGCTGCTCTATTTCTTCCACTGCCAGAATACTGGCAAGAAACCAGATAAAAAACAGCAGAAAAAATCCCCCTGTAAATTCCATAATCGCCGTTGAATGATTCATCAGATAAGCAATGCACCGATCCCAGGTAAAGTAAGATGCTGCTCCATCCAGTACGTTCTGCAGAAATACGGTACAATCATATCCCAGCACTGTCCATTTTCCGGACAAACGAAAGGGAAAACCTCCGGCAATCATCTCCTGCAGCCCTTTCATCAGATAATCCATTTCGGAAAGCAGATACCTTGTCCCTCTCCAGAATAGAAAAGCAGTTAACGCACCGACTGTCAGCAGGATAAGTCCTGCTCCCAGACTTTCCCGGATGTGAAAATACTTTTTCAGAAATACAACCGGTTTCCGCAGGAGCATCGCGGTCGGAAAGGCCAGTAAAAAGGGCCATGCCAGAGGAAATACAAATCGGAAAAGAAGATATACCACAATAGAACTGATTATGGCTTTAAAAAACTGCGCCCATTCTCCAGACAAAATTTTTTCCATGATTCCATCCCTCTTATTCCTAAAAAAGTCCATCTGCTCTGTAGTATAAGCCATAATGAACAGCTTTATCCTGCATCTTTCAAAAAAGGGAGGGACATAAAAAACTCCGCCATATCCTTATACGGATCAAAGCGGAGTTTCAAAAGTTTGTCATTATTACGACTCAATCATCTTTCCATCAGGCGAAATTACAACCACCTGCCAGGGGATGAACTTGCCGCTGGCCTGAATGGCTTTCTTCGCTGCATTTTCAATACCTTTACAGCAGGGAACCTGCATCCGGACAATCGTAACGCTCTTAATATCATTGTCGCTAATAATTCTGGTCAGCTTTTCGCTGTAATCCCCTTCATCCAGTTTCGGACAGCCAATGACGGTCACCCGATTGCGGATGAAGTGATTATGGAAGTCTCCATACGCATATGCTGTACAGTCCGCTGCAATCAGCAGGTTTGCCTGGTTAAAATACGGTGCACTGGTGGGGGCCAACTTCAGCTGAACCGGCCAGTTTGTCAGTTTACTGCTGTTCTCAAAAAGACTTCCTGCTGCCATGAACGGTGCAGGAGTTTCTTCACGCCGGATGCTTCGGGACCGGGTTCCGGGGCATCCGCTGAATACCGGCTTATTTTCCGGTGCCTCTGCCGTTTTTTTCGCTGCTGCGGCTTCCTTCGCAGCCTTATTGGCCATCACTGCCGCTTCATCATAGGCTGCCGCTTCTCGTTCCAGAATCTGAATCGCATCCGCCGGACATGCAGGAAGACAGTCCCCAAAGCCGTCGCAAAAATCATCCCGCAGCAGTTTCGCCTTTCCATCTATAATCGCAATGGCACCTTCATGACATGCATCTGCACATAAACCGCACCCTGTACATTTATCTTCATCAATGTGAACAATTTTACGTATCATAAAAAATCCCCTTTCTGAAAAGTGTAAATCCTGTACCTTTACTCTACAATTTATTATAAAAAAAGTCCGTTGGAATTGCAACGGACTTCCATCTGATATATACTTTGTAATTACACCTTAAACCGATATCCCACGCCCCAGATGGTTTCAATGTACTGCGGCTTG
>JBJELP010000041.1:0-3994 GCA_051879215.1 Lachnospiraceae bacterium | reverse complement strand
TGCCCGCACGAAGTGCTGACACCGAAAGACCACTCATCACGCAGAACAGCATGAGAATCAGTCCGGAAACCAGACAGCAGACTCCATACTTCTGCCTCCGTTTCCTTAAAAATAAAAACAGGTTTCTGCCTATGATGGACACATGAAGTCCGGACACTGCCAGAATATGGGAAATCCCGGCAGAGGTGTACAATTGCCGGATCTCATCTTCCATCAGGCTCTTGTCCCCAAGCACCATAGAAGATAAAATTCCTGCATCCTTCTCATTCAAAAAAGAGAGATATCCTCTGCGCATCTGCTGCCTGAGCAAAAAAAGCCCATTCTTTACCGGGCATCTTCTGCGCTGTTTCAGCACCTCGGGTGATTCATCCACATAGAGCAAAGCACAAACACCAAGGCTATGGTAATACCCCTGTTCATCAAATCCGCCGGAGTTTCTTCCCCGCTTCAGCCAGCGCATCTGTGTCCTGATCCGGATTGCATCCCCAATCCTGCACAGATCCTCAGAGGTTCGAACAATCACTCCTGTGGTTTTTATCACACAGGAATCGCTTTTTATACAGACATCTTTCAGATAATACAGATAATCCTCTTTTTTGAATTCTTTTTTATAAATCACACCAGTCACAGTCACCCGGGTCTGCTCTGGTATCTGTTTAATCGCTTCAAAGTTCTGCTTCTGCAGATTTCCCCGAAACAATAGCAGGCACAATATGGCAAGGAGGACTATCCCCCTTGCCATTCCTTCTGCTACTCTTTTTTTATTCGATTCTATTATTCAGTGCGCCTCCCTTTGGAGCCACATCGTCTACTACTTCAACCTCTTCCTTTTCTTCCGTTACCAGCGTCAGATCTCTTGTATACTGCTCCGCCAGGGACATGTTCTCACGGTAGACCAGATTGGTCTTGCCATTTACCGAAATCTGTACCGCTTTGATGGTATCCAGCTCAGTCAGTGAGTCCACAATGGAATAGATCACTACATCTTCTGAAATATCAAAATTATAATTCAGAAATCCATCGTCAAAATTAACGACACAAATGCCATCCAACACAGAAATGTTGATCAGCTGTGTTCCTGTAGGAATTGCATTCTGAGAATTTCCGGATGTAGGTGTTTTCAACAACCGTTCAATAATCAGCTTCTCTGTGGACACATTACTGTTGTAATGCACCTTCTGTACCTCTTTCACCAGACTTTTACCGTCTTCAGAGGCAAAATAAAGTGTAAGTTCTGTCTCCTGAATACTCTGGATATCTTCCCCCGGATTATCAATGAAACTGTTATCATTCATGGCTCCTACCACGTTCCCATTGAAATCTGTCAGAGGATTGTTGTCTACAAAAAATATAATATTGTTAATCTCGTTCAACTGTACCAGTGTTTTAACGATTGCTGCCCTGCAGAGCACTTCCTCCACCTCATTCATATCTTCATAGGAAGAGTTGAAATAAAGCATGAGAAAACCATTCTCGACTTCATATTTTGTAATCTCAAGGTTTTCCGGAATCGGCTGCACGTAATCCACACGGCCAGTATCGGAAGACAACTCTTCAAGCAGTTCTTCTACCTGTTCCTCCACTGTATCTGCTGTCACATCATATTCCATATTCACCAAATGGGTCTTTTTTTCGTCAAGGAAAAAAATGTGAAAAGCATCCGGATTATATTTATATTGACAACCGCTGCACAGCATCAGGCCGGCCAGAAGGGAAGCGACCAGTACCATATTAATGATAAATAAAAATCTTTTCATAGTTTTTCTATCTCTCAATATAATTCAAAGGTATTCTTACAATAAAGGTTGTTCCTTCCCCTTCCACACTGTGAATCTTGATGGCTCCGCGGTGCATTACAATCGCATTCTTTGTAATTGCAAGGCCAAGACCGGTTCCTCCGATTTCACGGGAATGGGACTTGTCAACACGGTAGAAACGCTCAAAGATATGTGCCTGATCCTCCTCCGGGATCCCCATGCCGGAATCCTCTATCTTTACATAGAAATACTGATGATCCGCATTCAGAGAAACATGCACCCATCCTTCCGGCCGATTGTACTTGATGGCATTTTCCACCAGATTTGACAGTGCCAGAGACAGCTTTACTTCATCGATCTCAGCAGTTACAGGCCGGAAGCTCTCCAGCACAAGATCCACATTTGCCTTCTTGGCAATGGGGCGGAGACGCTTCAGGATCAGTTCCAGCAGGTCGTTGATATTGATTGCCTCAATATTCATATCTGCAGCTGTCTTATCCATTTTTACCAGAGCTAACAAGTCTGTGATAATCTTGTTCTCTCTGTCAATCTCTTCCGCAATATCCTGCATAAATTCCTGATAAAGTTCGATCGGCACATTCTCCTGTCCATTCAGGGAATCAGCCAGAACCTTCATGGAAGTCAGCGGTGTCTTCAGTTCATGGGACACATTGGAAACAAATTCCTGCCGTGAGCTGTCCAGCACCTGCATTCTCTCCAGCAGGTTATGACAGGAGTCAGAAATACGTTTTGTCTCTGTATATGTATCTACATGCTGAAACTCATCTACATATCCCAGACGGGTGTCGTTGATATTCTTGGAAAGCTTGTCAAATGGACGAATCAATCTGCTGCTGACACCAAATCCAACTACCACCACAAGAATCCCGGTGACAAGCTGCAGGATCAGCAGATTAGATTTCAGGTAGTCAATGGTCTTGCTGATGGTATCTGTGGAAACACTGACAAGCATAACACCCATGGTTTGGTTGGAATTGGTATCCACCAGGGGAACCGTAAGCTCAATATACAGGTAATCTGAATCATATTTTGTGACCGTTTCTCCCTGATAGGAACGGATAACCTCCTCAGAGAGAATCGTTTTTCCCTCATCAATGGCATAGGTATCCTTCACAATACGAAAAGAACTGTCGATCAGAAGTACACGGCCGTCATACAGGGTCGAAAGCTGATCCAGCTGGGCTGTGACCGAGGAATTGCTTGTATCTGTGAGATAATGATTGGCCACAACCTGAGCAGCTGTCAATTTTGCCTGACTGGTAATCTCAGAGGTTCTTAAGGATACTGCTCTGCTCTCATAGGCACTTACCACACCTACCCGCAAAAACAGACAGGGAACGACCCCAAATATAATCAGCAATATTAAAATTCGAAATCTTACGCTTTTAAAAAAGCGGCTCAATATCTTTGACATCTAACTACACACCTATTTTTTATCTGAGCGATAATAATAACCCACGCCCCATTTCGTATAGACATATTTGGGATCGCTTGGATTGGCCTCAACCTTCTCACGGAGTCTTCGCACATGTACATCTACCGTGCGCACATCCCCCGGATACTCATAGCCCCAGACAAGATTCAGCAGATTTTCACGGCTGTATACCTTATTTGGATTTTTCACAAGAAGTTCCATCAGGTCAAATTCCTTGGCTGTCAGATTGATCTCCCTGCCAAGGATGTAGAGACGACGACTCTCGCAATCAATTTTTAAATCACCATTTTCGATAATGTTTGGATTTTCTTCTTTCACAACAGGCTTGGCAGCCCGGCGCAAAATGGCCTTGATTCTTGCTTTTACTTCCAGAATATTAAAAGGCTTTGTTATGTAATCATCTGCGCCATAGTCCAGGCCCAGAATTTTATCCATGTCATCCCCTTTTGCTGTGAGCATGATGATCGGCACATTGGAAAACTCCCGGATCTGCTGACAGACCTCAAATCCATCCATCTTTGGAAGCATAACATCCAGCAGGATAATGTCATACTCTTTTTCCCTGGCCATGGCCAGTGCCTCTTCTCCGTCGTATGCACAATCCACTTCCATCTCCTCCTGCAGCAGACTGAACCGGATTCCTTTCACAATCAACTTTTCATCATCAACAACAAGAACCTTTTTGGCCGTCATAATCCTTTCCTCCTATATCGTGATTCTATCCTTCAGTTTTGAAAATGTGCCCTCCTTGATTCCATCCACGTTCATCAAATCTTCAATC
>JBJELP010000040.1:0-4007 GCA_051879215.1 Lachnospiraceae bacterium | reverse complement strand
AGGAAGGGGAGCCTGCAGGACAGTTTAAGGCGAATCCGATTGCGTATTACCGCAATAAGGGGGCAAAGACCGGGCATTACAGGGTGATGTTTGAAGATACTTTTGAGACAGTTCTGAAAGAGGTGCAGCAGGCCGATGACTTTTCTCTCTTGAATGGGATCACCTATTTCGGACGGCGGAATGTGCAGGCTCATGCTTCGAAGATGTTTGCTATGATTTTCGACCTAGATGGGGTGACGGATTCCACGCTAAACAACCTCCTGTCCGGTGCAATCGTCGGTCATGCCTATCCTGTGCCGAACTATGTTATCCTTTCCGGGCATGGTGTTCACCTGTATTTCATCTTTGAAGAGCCGGTAAGTCTGTACCCGTATATCAAGATCCAGCTGAAACAGTTAAAGTATGCGCTGACGGGGAAGTTGTGGAACGGTTACACCAGCACGGAGAAAAAGGTGCAGCAGCAGGGGATCAATCAGGGTTTCCGTGTCATAGGCAGTCATGCAAAGGCTAATTCGCCGGAACCGATTGTCAGAGCGTTTAGGGTCAACGAGCATCCATTCTCCTTGCGCCAGCTCTGCGAATACGTTCCGAAGGATGTTCCGGATGGGTTCGTTTTGAATGAAGATAAGCTCTGGAAGGAAAGTAAGTACACCTTGGAGGAAGCAAAGAAAAAATTCCCGGAATGGTATCAGAAGGTGGTGGTCAACGGGGATAAATCGCCGAAATACTGGGATATCGCAGGGAAAGTCCATGGGGACAATCCTTATGCACTTTATGATTGGTGGATACGAAAGGTGAAAGAGGGTGCGTCCTATGGACACCGCTACTTCAATATCATGGCTCTGGCAATTTACGCTGCGAAGTGCGATGTTCCTTATGAAAAGCTGCGGGAAGATGCTTACGATTTGATTCCGTTTATGAACTCTCTGAAGGAGGAGATGCCGTTCACAGCAGATGACGTGGAGGTAGCTCTGGAGTGCTACGACTTACGATATAAGACATTCCCTGTGAAGGACATTTCGAAGATTGCCGGGATCCCCATTGAAAAGAATAAGCGGAACGGTAGACCGCAGGCCCAGCATGCAAAGATAATGAGCGCAATTCGTGATGTTGTTCATCCTGACGGAGAGTGGAGAAATGATGCTGGCAGGCCAACAGCAAAGAATAAGGTTATTGATTGGCGGGCGGCGCACCCAGACGGCAGGAAGTGTGATTGCATCCGGGACACCGGGTTAAACAAGAAGACTGTTTATCGCTGGTGGGACGCTACTCTGGAGACGGAATAAAAGAAAGTATTGAATTTTAGCGGTTTTTATGGTATAATACGACTAAGGTCGGACCTAGTCGGACATGGTCGGGAGGTAGTAATATGATTAGATTAAGAGACTTTGCCAGAGAGCGGGGTGTAACAGATAGACAGGTGCAGCGACTACTGAAAAAATATGAGGCAGAGCTGACAGGTAAATTTGAACGCCGTGGTCAGAACGGAACCTGGCTGACGGATGAGGCATGTGACTTCCTCATTGGAAAGATGAGAACCAGTCCGGTGGTTGTTGGTGATGAGCAGCAGCTCCGGGAGCAGATGCAGCTCCAGAAGGAAAATGAGCAGCTGCTTCGGGAAAACAAGGAATTATGGAAGCAGATTGCGGATCTGAACTACCAGCTGCGCCTCGCTGCAGAAGAAAAGACAGAGCAGGCGAAGCTTCTGACTGCAGCTGAAGGTATAAAAGAACAGCTGGATAAAGCTCAGCAGGATCTGGATCAGGCTCGTAATGAATTGGACAAGCTTAAGAATGCGGGGTTCTGGGAGCGAATCCGAGGTTGGAAATAGACAGGATTATAAAAATACCAGGCTTTGACCTGGTTTTTTTATGCAGTCAGTTTGATTTTTGTAGAAGTTGTTTCTACGGGACTCAGCCTTTTTCATAGACCGAAAATACCAAAATTATTTTGCCGTCCCGCAGATAGCGCTTTTCCAGGCGATAAAAGACATATTGGTATTGCTCATAGAGCTTATCTTCGACCCATTCTCGATTGATTTTCCTATTGTTTTCCAGTTCCGCTTGCTTATCGACGAGCCGGCGGAAGTCGCTATAAAAAATCATGCTGTTTTCCTTGAAGTAGGGCTTAAGCTGATTGCGAAAGAACGCAGGTCGTGGCATGGCAGCATAAGATGCCTGGATGTCGGTCTGGAACGTCACATGCAGCCTGTGCTGTCGATTTTGCGGGTCATATACATATCCGTCCGATATAAAAGTCCACATACATATCCTCCTAAAAATCTCTTAAATAGTTACTTGCAATTACTTCGATTCGATTGTGCCCTAATGCCTGGGACACAATTTTCATTGCCTTCCGGTCAAAGACGTCTCCGGCGCGATCCTTGCGGCAGCAGTATCTTTCGGATGCCGGCAGGTTTGTCACGTCACGAGCCACGGATTTGTACAGGGTTGTTGCATAATAGGACCGGTAAGCGTGGATGTCGGCGTGTTTATTGACTCGCTGCCATACCTTGCAGCTGGGCGGTGTAGACTGGATCCGATTAACAATGGCTGCTTTATGGGGTCCTATGATGGGGCTAATTCTCGTTTTCCCGCCTTTTCCGGTGACTTTAAGGTAATAATCCCCGTTTTTTATAACCAGGGCTTCTGGGGTTAATTTTTGCAGTTCTGAGCGCCGCAGTCCGGTACCCTGACAAAAATTAACCAGTTCCTGATTTTTTTTCCCCGAAAAGTGCTTGTCTGATGGCCGATCCAGACGGGATCTGGTGATATTTGCACGCTCCCGCTGCGGCAGGGTAATAAAATTTGTGTAGGACTCCTGGTACAGTTTTCCCAGAGCGGATGCCTGGGTGCTTACGGTAAATACAGATTTTCCCTCATCTAGGGACTTCTGCAGATATTCCGTAGCAAAGGTTCTACACTCTACTACAGTTTTCGCACCGTGCTCTGACTTGCAGTATTTTGCAAATTCGGACACCTCTTTTTTGTAGGTGTTAAGTGTCTGAGTGGCAAAAATGTACGGTCGGCAAGCCTCGTTTTTGACTTCCTGCTTTGACATATTCGGTGGAGCAGCCTTGTAGGCTGCATCCACGATTGCTCGTTTGCTGACACCTGGGGTGTACATTTTTTGCAGCTGTTGCGTCATCTGATAGGTCAAGCTGCCATGTTTACTCATAGGTTACTGCCTCCTTTTACGCCGTTTGTTTACCCGATAACCGTTTATCTATCCAAAAACTCTGTTTTAGATAGATAAACGGTTATTTAATTGTCATCATACCGTTAAGATTTACACACCGCATCCCGCGATGGAGGGGCTGCCTTAATGCAGCAATGATATAAAAGCCCGTAGGCACGCATCCCCGTAGGCAATGCGATTTAGGATGCTGGATTCATCCAGCTGCAACACGGATCCGCGGATCAGCAAGACTGATGCAAATCATATTGCCGGTTGCATCATCACACAAAACCTCCTTATTACCGATGCAACAAAAAAAGCTGGTTGCATCTTTTCTGTGCGACCAGCCTGGGACTATATCAAATAAAAAAACTGCTTTGATATGCCTGATAGTCGCACTCAAATACCGCGGATAACTCCGCAGCTACACAAAACTATCATCCCCACTGGGGGGACATATCAAAACAATCTTTAACGTAAATCTATTATACCACATATTCGGATAACTTGCAACTGTCTAAATACAGATTGACACCTATGGGGACATAGGGGTATAATTATCCGAAAGGTGTAAATACTTCATTGATAATATAACGTGCCCTGTGGAGGGTCTTTTATATTCTCTAAAGGGTGTAAATACTTCATTGATAATATAACGTGCCCTGTGGCAAGGAGGACTGTTAGTATGTTTCAGGATATTTTAATTAAATGGGGTGGCTATGAAGTCACGGCTATGGATGTCTATGCCGATATGTTTAAGCTGGGGGAGGGGTTCATCCAGAAGGAAGGGGAGCCTGCAGGACAGTTTAAGGCGAATCCGATTGCGTATT
>JBJELP010000039.1:0-4026 GCA_051879215.1 Lachnospiraceae bacterium | reverse complement strand
TGTTCTCGGAGATATATTTTTCTACCAGTACAGCTGTATTCTTCATAATGGGAACCCTGCGTGTTTTATTGCCCTTGCCGGTTAGTATCAACACAGGATTGTTCCCTGCAATGAAATCTTTTACAGTAAGGTCGATCATCTCCTGGACCCTGGCACCACTGTCATACATCAGACTCATTAGTGTAAGATCCCGCCGTCCCTGGGCTGTAGATCTGTCCGGCTGTTCCAGCAGTACCTTGATACCTTCTGGTGACAGATGTTCTACCACTGGCTGCCGTTTCTTCTTTACTGGGATGGCAAGCACTTTCTGATAGTAATACAGTGATTCGGGTGATTCTGATTGCGCATAACGAAAAAAAGAATGGATGGCAGTCAGCCTCAGGTTTCTGGTAGAAATGGAACTTTTCCTTTCTGTTTCCAGCCAGTTTAAAAAACGCTCAATTCGTTCAGAGGAAAGCTTCTTCATCGTAAGTTTTTCAACAGGAATAGCTTCCTCTTTTTCGCAAAAAAGAATGAGCAGCTTGAATGTATCTCTGTAGGATTTGATTGTATTCCTGCTGACATTCTTCTGTATGGGAAGATAGTCAGACAGGAACGCGGTAAGGTGCATGGAAAAATCAGTCGGCTTCATAGGAGAGTACCTCCATTTCCGGAATGATGTCCGTATAGCACTTTTCAATCTTCATCCGGATATCCGGAAAGATATCCGCTGTCCATCTGAGATAGTATGCCGTTTCATTGAAGGTCTGGTGTCCCAGATAGGTACGCATCATGGGAATTAATACCATGAGATCCCGATCCTGTTCTGCCCATTCTTTCAGCCGGTAAATACAGTATGCATGACGAAAGTCGTGGACTCTTGGCCCATCACCGGTATGGGAGATTCCTGCTTTCCAGAGAAAACGACGGAAGTTTTTATAAATATTTCCTATGGTCATTGGTTTTCCATCATAGCCGGGGAAAAAATATCCATCAAGCTCTGGAAAAGGATGAACCTTTTCTGCATATGTCCGAAGTCTCAGCGTCATTGATTCTGGCATTGGGACCAGTCGGCTGTTATGATTCTTTGAATCACGGATGGTCAGCACGCCTTGATGCAGATCTGCATCCCCCACTGTCAGCAGCCGTGCTTCTGAACAGCGCAACCCACAGGAAAGAAGCAGTCTGAAAAACTCTGGCATGACCAGATGCCGGTAAGGAACACTTGAACAGTAGTGGCACTTATCCGTCTCTGCGAAAAATCTTCGCAGTTCGTCCGGAGTATAAATGTGCGGCACATACTTCTGTCCTGCCGGATAATAATTCTTTGGAAGTATCCATGCATTGATTCCGATACTGTCCATGTACTTTGAAAACTGGCGTATAACAGAAGCACGGGAACATTGGTTTGCAGCAGTTTCATGTATTGTTTTTCGGCACCAGCCGGTCACAGCTTCTTTGGAAAGCATATCCGCTTCAGGATAATGTAGTGCAAGGTAATTATCAAAGCGTTTGAGAATCCGTGGTTCTGAGCTGTATTTATAGCCAACAGAACGTTTGAGTGAGATGAAATCCTGCATTTCTGTTTTAAAAGGCCCTGTAAAAACTGGTTCAGCCAAGGCGGATCACCTCCTCGAAATCCAGTGGACATTCTGCCAGCCGTTCCATATCTACTTTGAGATATACAGCAGTAGAATTCGTATCCAGATGACCGATGATGTCAGAGATAACCGGAAGCGGTGTATCTTTTTCAAGGAGCACGCTTGCCATGGTATGGCGCAGGCTGTGCATTCCGCGACGCTTGCCGGATACAGGGATATGGGCCTTTACCATATATGCTTTTATCAGCTGGTTCAGGTGGTCATCTTCTGAGAAAGGCAAAAACGGCGCCATATGGCGGACAAAAATGTAGGGACTGTCAACTTTGGGTCTTCCATATTTCAAGTAGTCAATCACAGCCCATCCAACATCCGGCACAAGAGGAAGCTCCATAGGTTGTTTTGTTTTTGACTGGACGAAACAGAGTTTTTTCTCTGCCCAGTTAAAGTTCTCAAAACGAAGGCCTTTGATATCGGCACAACGGAGGCCGAGCCGGCATGCAATAAGTATGATGGCATAGTCCCTTTTTCCTTTAGGGTTTCCTCGGTCGATAGCTTCAATGAGCCTCTTTAATTCCTCATGCGTCCAAACGGAAGGAATAGCTGTCTGTTTACGGGCTTTTACCATTGGCATTTTGGCAGAAAAATCAACCTTGATAATACCTTCTTGATAAAGGAAACGGAAAAAGGTGCGTAAGGAACAGATATGCTGCTCTACCGTTTTGTAGGTGAAGCCTGACAGTGTGCGGATGTATGCATAAATGGTTTCCAGAGTAACAGCATTGAAGTCAACCATCCCATGTGCAGCCAGATAGTCCATCAGGTAAGAAGACTGTTTCACGTAGTGGTCTGAAGTTATCTTGGAGTAGCCTTTTTTCACACAATGCTCCTGAAAACGTTGTCTCATCTCCAAAAAGAAAGGTTCGGTCAGGATCTCTTTGTGTTTCAGGTAGCGCCGAAGTACAGCATGGTGAAGCTGAAAATCACCTACCATGCGTATGACACGTAATTCCTGTGTCTCTGCCTGAGACAGTGTCCTTCCAAAATCATCCTGTGTGATGCCGAAGAATTCCCGGACAAAGTCTATGCCGAGTTGTTCTGTGTAGTAGCATTCGCCGCGATCCTCTGCATAGGCCATCAGCTGGTTCCAACGTCTGCGGTAAAAGGTCATACTTCCTTTGGTATAACCAAGTCGCAGGAGTTCCTGATCCAGTTCAGAAATCAGGTCTGGTAAGTATTTTTTATCCATGAAAGTACCTCCGATATGATATTTTTTGAGAATTGCTCTCGTAAATATCTTCGGAGACTATGCAAAGTGAAGCAAGAAAAAATGTCTTAAAATAAAGCAGTTTCGATGTTTACTTTGCATAGTTACTTTCTTTGCATAGGGAGGAGTAATCAGTCCGGTACTTGCAAATCTGTTTCTACACTATGCATTTGATGATTTTATGGTAAAGGAATTTCCAAACATTCCGTGGGCAAGGTATGCGGATGATGGAATTGCACACTGCGTATCCCTTAAACAGGCAAAATATCTAAAACGAAGACTACAGGAGCGATTCATAGCTTATGGGTTGGAATTAAATCTGGAGAAGACAAGAATTGTGTATTGTAAAGACGAAGACCGCAAAGGGAATCATGAGCATACATCGTTTGATTTTCTGGGATACACATTCAGACCAAGGCTTGCAAAGAATAAGTATGGAAAGTTCTTTGTCAGTTTTCTGCCAGCAATGGGAGGAAAGACAAAGAAAGTCATACGGAAAGAAGTTCGTAGTTGGAAGTTACAGTATAAAACAGACAAAGACCTATGGGATATAGCAAATATGTTTAATAATAAGATACAGGGATGGATTAATTACTATACGCATTTCTACAAATCAGAGATATATGATGTCCTGAGGTATATCAATGGGCGGCTCATATATTGGGTAAGAAGAAAATATAAAAATCGGAACTCAAGGAAGAGGGCTGAACACTGGTTAGGAGAAATAGCAACAAGAGAAAGAAACCTGTTTGCACACTGGAAGTTTGGAATACTGCCAACGGCTGGATAATGGGAGCTGTATGAGCTGAGAGGTTCACGTACAGTTCTGAGAGGGACTTAGGGGGAAGTTCCCTAGGTCTACTTACTGTATCATCATGGTAGGAAGTGAAATGTCTGCAAATCGGGTAATGAGAAACATATCTCGTTTCATCGAAGAGAAACTGGGACTTAAGGTCAACATGACTAAGAGCAAAGTGGACAGGCCAAGCGGACTTAAATACCTTGGATTTGGATTCTACTTTGATTCAAGGGTACACCAATACAAGGCAAAACCACATGCAAAATCAGTTGCGGAGTTCAAGAGGAGAATGAAAGAACTCACCTGCCGAAGCTGGAGTGTTAGCAATAGCTACAAAGTGGAGAAACTCAATCAACTAATTAGAGGTTGGATAAACTATTTCA
>JBJELP010000038.1:0-18230 GCA_051879215.1 Lachnospiraceae bacterium | reverse complement strand
ACTTCCTGAAAGGAAGGGCGAGAGTTTAGAATCCGCTGCGTTTGAACCTGAGCGAGAGCATGTCCTGAAAGGAGATTTATGGGCTGAAACGGCAACCGGACCAAAACAAGAGCACAAAAAACAAGGCCACCGCACGAAACATGCGGCAGCCCTGCCTTTTTAAGACAACCTGTAATATACATCTGAATATACGGCAGACTATTTCAGATAATCCGCTATCACGCCGGTCCACACGGCCTGATCTTCCATACCCAGCTTCCAGAATGCAATACCTGCAAGGGAATGGGCGGATACTGCATCCAGTTTCAGTTTCAATGAACGTTCGTCTTCAATCCAGATTCGCTGTTTGCCTTTCTCTTTCGGAATTTCCACGTAATATTGCCCGATCGTTTCATTCCATTCCGGTTCCTGACCGGATTCTCGTACTATTTCAGCGATCTCCTTCATGGATAACGCCACGGAATCCAAAGAATATACTTCATACTCAGAATCGCCGTCTTCACGAAGTTCTGCTCCCGGTTCTGCATCCTCTTCCGGTATTTCTCTCCATACCCTTGCATAAAATGGAAGGCCGCTTATCAGCTTTTCAGCAGGAACATACTGTAATGCAATTTCGATGCCTTCCGTAACATAAGAAATGGACGAAACCGATCCGGCTGCAGAACCCTTCCAGTGCTCATCATATCCCATAAGAATCACATAATCTGCTACCCGGCCCTGTTCTTTCAGATCATAACAATGGCGCAGATAAGTGGGATTTGCATTGTCCACCGAAAGAATCAGACCTTCTTTATGACAGGCAAAACGCAGTTCTCTCAAAAACTGTGAAAAAGCATCTCCACTGGCATCAGAAATAAACTCAAAATCCACATTGATACCATCTGCATTCACTGCTTTTACATCTGCTACAAGATTGCTGACCAGCCGCTGTCTCACAGAATTTTTTCCAAGAACCTGTTCGATGCTCATATTCCGGTTAAAATCATCCACGCGAACCCATACATTGATCCCCAGATCATGCGCTTCTTTTACATAGGACTCACTGGCGAGATTTCTGTAATTTCCCTCATTGTCCTGCAAAGCGAACCAGGAAGGCGATACCACATTAATTCCCCGGGTTCCGTCAATCAGATACGAAAACTGCGTATTGCCGGATCGATTTTCCATATCCTGCCATACAAGACATACCTTTTCATCCAGTGAAATGCCGGTATAAGCCGGTTCTTCATGATTGGAAATCACTTCCACCGTCTCTGCTGAATCCCGGTCCATATACTTCAGCTGCATATAGCCGATATTGCCATCCTCGGTACGGACCTCTGCCCAGTTCTCCATGGCATCCAGAAGTTCCACAGTCGTACCCTTCTTTACATCAGAAACAACAGCACTTCGCAGTCCGCCCCGGATTCTGAGTTTTGTATCTTTTTTCACCGGTATCAGAGTCCGTTCTCTATGTGCCGTATCAATAAAAATACGATCCGGATTGTCAAACAGAGAAATCTGTACATCTGCGTATTTCTCCAGGCAGGCCAATGATAAGTAAAGCTGTCCATCCTCTATCAATGCCATCTCACGGTTTGCCACCGGTTCCTTATATATCGTCTCTGCATTTGTAAAAAACAGATTCTCATCACTGCCATCCCAGTAAAATCGACTATCCACGCTCCTGACAGAATCCGCAGACAGATAATAAATACCGTCCCTGCAGACAGCCGGCGTATCCATCTGCACATTATCTGCGAATACAGCCGCCTCTCCTTCCGATACTTCATAATACTCTTCCGGTTTCACAGTGCTTCCGGTTGAAATCACTGACTCATACACACTGCATCCACAGAAAAGAAACAGACATACTGTCATACCTGCTATCCAAGTAAATACCTTTCTCATACTGTACCCCTTATATTTCTGTTCTTAAGTTGGTCAGTATCAGTATAACACAGGAATAAATATTGCACAAATAAAGATATTCTTAAGGGCACCCCATGATATCCTCCGGAGCCTGCTGATTTGCGGATTATGTAAAAGAAAAATGGCTGCTGCGGGACAGATATCTCCCTTTCTCTTCCATGCTGTCCGCAAAACACATATGCTCCGCCGGATCTGAACTGCCATATCCATATACTGACCGCGGTTTGTGATAAATCCCAGTCCTTATGCAGACCGCCACCGGAATCAATGTCTGCACACACAGTACCATGGCTTACAATCATGTCAGATACAGACCGTATATCAGCATTCCGCCTTATCTGAATCTGCCGCAGGAAGTCTCCTCTGACATGCTTTCCTCCTTTTGTTATTTGACTTCCTGTTTTGACTATATCATAAGTCTGTTTATATGTCAACTATTTTTATAGTCTATTATTTGTTTTTATATTTCCATATATATTTCCTTTACATCCCTGCATTCAATACGCTATAATAACCACGATACCAACCATCTGTACATTTTGCTGATGCACAGAAATCGGACTGAAAGGAGGTTCCGTATGCATATTGAAAAAATCAGTGACAATCAGATTAAGTGTACCCTTTCCCAGAGTGATCTTCAGATGCGGCATCTGAATCTGAGTGAACTGGCCTATGGAACAGACAAAGCCCGCTCCCTTTTTCAGGAAATGATCGAACAGGCCCATGATGAATTTGGATTTGAAGCAGATAATGCACCGATTATGGTGGAAGCAATTCCACTTTCCATGGAAAATCTCGTACTTATTATTACCCGTGTGGATAATCCCGAAGAACTGGATACCCGTTTTTCCCGTTTCAGTTCCTTTGATAAAGAGGATAAAGCGAATATTGAACCAAAGAGAGCAAATGGGGCTGATGATATATTGGAACAGTATTATAAAGAAACAGAAGGATTTTCCGACACAGATCTTTCTGATGAGGAAGCCCTCATTGATTCATTCAAAGAATTTCAGCAGCATATCAGAGAGCTGGTGAACAACCGGACACCCGAATCGGAAAAGACCGATTCCGGGAATACGGACACACCCACAGACGTGGAAAAACCACTTCCAAAGGTCCCTGTCAACCTCATGCGAATATACAGTTTTGACAACCTTGATACACTGACTGAACTGGCCCGGGTACTCCATCCCATGTATAACGGCGTAAATTCCCTCTATAAAAACCCGGAAGACAACGTCTATTATCTGGCAGTTTACCAATCCCACCATTCCCCTGAGGATTTCAACAAAACCTGCAACATTCTTTCTGAATACGGCAAACGGGTGATGGGCGGTACTGCTGCGGAAGCATATTATTCCGAACACTACAACTGTATTGTGAAACAGACTGCGCTGCAGCGTCTGTCTCTTTTTTAACCGGTGCGCTCTCATATACTTGAGCTTTAGAGCTTCAAAGACTCAGGCTCTGTACCCGTGGCGGATATACTGACTGGTTTGAAGTGTAAAAAGGGAGATTCACACTAACCTGAATTAGTGTGAATCCCCCTTTTCATTAACAGAGCTGTCCGTAAATCAGCCCTTTGTAGCCAGATACTTATTGATCATGTTAACCAGCGGTTCCACGTCCATGCCATGAACCATAGCTGCTTCCTCCAGTGATTCCATAGCGGATGAAGGACAGCCGACGCAATGCATACCAGCGCTCATAAGGATGGCAATAATGCCGGGATCCACTTCAATCAGATCCCCGATCAGCATAGTCTTATCAACTTTTTTATCCATGTTATATCTCCTCCTGTTTTCAATCTGCCGTATAATGACAGTATTCTTTTTATTTTAGTACCCACCGCTTAACATGAGTATGTTGAAAAGCGGGGCATCCTGCTTATTAAAAAGCAACCGTACTCATTATAGTACAATCAATCCATTTATGCAACTTAAACATACCAAATTTGTATGGATTAATTTTTTTCGTATGTTGTGTCCAAATCACAAGCAGGATATTTTTACTGCTCATGATAATAATTTTAACGTTACTGATAACAATTTCCACTTGAATTATCACAGATGATGTATTACAATGGTGTAAATGGATGGGTCTGACCTGTCCCATGAATTATAAAAGGAGGATCTGTTACTATGGCATACGTAATTACTGATGAATGTGTAGCTTGTGGATCATGTGCAGAAGCATGTCCCAACGATGCTATCTCTGAAGGTGATGGCAAGTACGTTATCAACGCTGATGACTGCTTAGACTGCGGTTCTTGCGCTGATGAATGTCCTAACGATGCAATCAAGGCTGAATAATTCCTTACATACAGGTATTCGCCGCGCATCCAGACAGCATCTGTAAATGATGCATGTACGTGAATCAAGAAGGTCTGACATATTTTTATGCCAGACCTTTTTTCTGTTTATTTACTTTTTCTCAGATTCTCCACTTTCCGGAATTGTTTTTCCGTCTCCGGAACAGTCTCGGACTTCTGGAAGCTGCTGCCTCATACCTTGCCCGGTTGCTCTGCTGAATTGCACGCATGGATTCATCCAGCTTGCGATATCGTTCCTCCTGTCTGCTTTCCGAAGAATCCATCATGGATTTTAATTCTCTGAACATGTACTTTTCCATAATAACCCCGATGTCCTCTGCCAGCCGGGAATTATTATACAGCATGGCCTGGGCAACGATTCTCGCCATCATGGATTGAAACTGGGTCATACGCAGCTCCTGATCACTGGCAGGATTGCTTTTTTCAGGATTCTGCCGTTCAATCCGATTTCCGCCCTCCGGCATTTCTTCCGGCGGCGCTGGTATGATTACTTCTTTCTGAGCAGGCGGCAGCTGATTCGGTTCCGGTACGGATACCGTTGCTTTTCCCGGCATGTCCAGATGTTCTTCTGCCCGGATTTCCATCCGGTCTTTTCGGATGGGAAGTTCTCTCACACGGCATATTCTTCCCTTATCTTTTCCGGAATCGGTGTCTGCACCGGTAACTGCCTCTGAAATTTCAGCCGGTTCTTCACCGGACAGCACAGCACGGATTGCCCGAAGCTGATAACCGCGTTCTTTCATATCCTTGATCTGACTGAATATCCTCAGATGTTCTTCTGTATAGTATCGGTGTCCCATTTCATTTCTTGGAATGACCATACCGAGTTCTTCTTCCCAGTAACGCAAAACGTGGGCTTCCACTGCCAAAAGACGGGAAGCCTCCGAAATCTGATAATGATAACCACTCATTCCGGTCTCCTTTCGCTGCTCGCCTTGAATTGTTTCCTGTCCCGGCTCGCTGACACTCATTATACCATAGAGAGGTGGTATCCATATCTGTTTCAGAAGCTTCCTGAAAATTTTATTTGCACAGATTGGCAAATTTTGTAAATTCCGGCAACCATGCCAGTTTTACAGTTCCGGTGGGGCCATTACGCTGCTTGGCAATAATGACTTCAGATACATTTTTTTCTTTGGAATCTTTATCGTAATAATCATCCCTGTAAAGGAACATAACCACATCCGCATCCTGCTCAATGGCACCGGATTCACGGAGGTCGGAAAGCATGGGACGATGATCATTTCTTGTTTCACAGGCACGGCTCAGCTGTGACAGGGCAATGACAGGACAGTCGATTTCACGGGCCAGTGCCTTCAGAGAACGGGAAATTTCGGAAATTTCCTGCTGTCTGCTTTCTCCCTTTTTCCCGGATCCGGTCATCAGCTGCAGGTAATCGATCATAACCAGCTTAAGATCATGCTCCAGTTTATATTTCCTGCATTTGCTTCGCAGTTCGCTGACGGAAATACCCGGTGTATCATCGATAATCAGCTTGGATGTACCGATCCTGCCGGCACTTTCCACCAGTTTTTCCCAATCAGATTCTGTCAGCTTACCGTTACGCATATTCTGGGAATTGACATTGGAATCCATGGCAAGCATACGGTTTACCAGCTGTTCCTTTGACATTTCCAGACTGAAAATGGCGCAGCACATATCATTGCGGACAGAAACTGTATGGGCAATATTCAGCGTAAATGCAGTCTTTCCCATGGAAGGTCTGGCTGCAATCAGCACCAGATCAGAGGGCTGCAGACCGGAGGTCTGGTAATCCAGATCCGTAAAACCCATGCTGATTCCCGTAACCGCATCATGATTTCTGGAAGCGATCTCGATCTTGTCCAGAGCATTCAGTACCACCTGACGGATTGGTACATAATCACCGGAACTTCTGGTTTTCACCAGTTCAAATACCGAACGCTCGGCTTCTTCCAGAATGGTATCTGCACTTTCCTTTCCCTGATAACACAGGCTGTTAATGCTGTCATTAATACGTATCACTTTGCGAAGAAGAGATTTTTCGTATACGATCTGTGCGTACTGACGGATATTGCCGGATGTGATGAATCCCAGCATCAGTTCACGGACAAATTCCAGACTGGCGGTTTCCGGAGATACATCCTTTTCTTTCAGACGATTCTGTACCGTGACCATATCCACCGGTTCTCCCCGGTTCACCTGCTCCACCATGCATTCAAACACGACACCGTACTGCTTATTATAAAAATCATCACCTGTCAGGATTTCCGAAGCGGCAATTACCGCGTCACGATCCATCAGCATGGCAGCAATAACGGACCGTTCTGCTTCCACACTGTTGGGAGGTACCCTTTTGATTACTTCTTCATCCATAACATCACCTGGCTTCTATCCTATTTCATTTCGGATACATGTACCTTGAATTCACCGACCACTTCTTTGTGCAGTCTGATCTTGATGATATGCATACCGCAGCTTTTCAGAGGTTCATCAATCAGCAGTTTCTTTTTATCAATGACCATGCCCTTCTGTGCTTTTACAGCTGCCACGATTTCCTTTGCAGATACCGAACCGAATACCTTGCCGCCTTCACCGGTCTTCACCTGAAGCTCAACAACCATATCCTTGATCTTTTCTGCCAGTTCTCTGGCATCCGCCAGTTCCTGCGCTGCCTTACGGTCTTCCTTCTGTTTCTGAAGTTTCAGATTATTCATATTGGTACTGTTGGCTTCCAGTCCCAGATTCTTCGGCAGAATAAAGTTTCTTGCATATCCGTCACTGACATTAACCAGATCACCTTTTTTTCCTAATGATTTTACATCCTGTAATAAAATAACTTTCATTTTGTCCACTCCTGTTCTTATATAACACCCTCTTCTGTCATATCATGAAGAGTCACTTTTACATATTCTTTTGCTTCTTCTACGGTACAGCCTGTCATCTGCGCACCAGCCATGGTGCCGTGACCGCCTCCGCCAAGCCGTTCCATGATAATCTGCACATTTACACTGTCAATGGAACGGGCACTCAGATAAATCTTACCCTGATATTCCGTAAGTACGATGGATGCTTCCACACCCTTGATATCCAGCAGTTCATTGGCTGCCTGCGCACCGGCAATGGTGGGGCTCTCCAGTCCCTGGGAAGGACAGACACTGAGAGCAAACTTTTCCATGTAGATTTCCGCATTACGGACCGTCTCCGCCCGTGCCTTGTATTCCTCCATATTTTCACGGAACAGCTTTCTTACCCGTACAGTATCTGCTCCGTTTCTTCTCAGATATGCAGCCGCTTCAAAAGTACGGACACCGGTTTTATTGATGAAATTGTTGGTATCCATGACAATTCCGGCATACATGGCATCTGCCTCATCCATCTTTACCTTTATGTTATCACCAATATACTGAAGAATTTCCACAACCATTTCACATGCGGAGGATGCATACGGTTCCACGTAATCCAGCACGGCTTTATTGATGCTGTCATTCATCTTCCTGTGATGATCAATAACAACAACTGAGGAACCAAGCTCCAGCAGTTTTGGATGCTCTGTATAACTTCCCCGGTTCGTATCCACAATAATCAGCAGCGTGTTTTCGTACATCATTTCCTCTGCATCTTCACCACTGATAAACATGGGATTTCCCTGTCCGGATGAAGCACTCAGACGCTCCACCACCGGGCGGATGGAGCTGCTGATTTCATTTAAAACAATATGAGCCCGTTTTCCGTGGGAAACTGCAATCCGATATACACCGGTTGCTGCGCCGATGGAATCCAGATCCGGAATCTTATGTCCCATGATCAGAACATTGTCATTCTTCATCAGCAGTTCTTTCAATGCATGTGCCTTTACACGGGCTTTCACGCGGGTTGTACGGGAAACGGTATGTGCGCTGCCGCCAAAATACTCAATGTCATCACCGGATTTGATGGCAACCTGATCTCCGCCCCGTCCCAGCGCCATTTCTACCGCTGTGCGGCTATATTCATATCGGGTATCATAAGACCCTTCCCCGATACCCAGGCCGATACTCATGGTAATGTGCTGATCATTGCCGATCTTGATATCTCTGATTTCATCCAGAATATAGAAATTATCTTCCCGCATGGTTTCCACATTTTTCATGGGAATTGCAAGAAAATATTTATCCTTTTCAATTTTCTTGACAATACCGCCCATCCTGGAAAAATATTTGGTAACCTTCCGGTCAATATGCGCCATGATCAATGCCAGTCTGACTTCATCAATCACACCTGTAATTTCTTCGTAATTATCAAGGTATGCCACCCCGACTACCATACGCTGTTCACGGATTTCCTGCGCCATCCGGATTCGTTCGGTTTCATCGGTTACACCCATGATATACAGTACACCTTCGTCACTTTCCTGTATACTCTCCGGTGCAGACAGTTTGCGGAATGTAATGTGAAGTTTCTGTTCTTTATACGTTACGTGAAGATCCTTTCCATTCAGATCCGATAATTCTTCCTTTTTCACTTCCGGAAAAAGAAAACAGATGTTGCGGAATCCTACCAGTTCTCTTGGACAGAGCTGATTAAATTCTGTATTTCCCCAGTAAATTTTACCCTTTTCATCAACCAGTGCATAGGGAAATGGAAGATCTTTCATCAGCTGATTCTGTATGCTGCCCGGATTCAGTGAAACAGAACCGGCCAGCCAGTCCAGATCCTTTCGATGGCATATATACGCCCAGATCAGCAGACCAATACACACCAGAAGAACCGCGGTAAAAAGAAGTCCGGAACGGACACTGATACACCACATCAGAATATCGGTACCGATAATCAGAACCAGCGGAAACAGCAGAGCCGGAAGCAGCTGCTTCCAGTTCTGCACTATCTTTTCCTTCATATTTTGCCTCCTGAGATTACAATGCAGCCATCCCGTTCTGAGGGAATGAATGCATAGCAGACATTATGTTATTATATCATTTTTATAATAAATTGAAAAGAGGGTGAGGCTTATACCCGGGGAAGCAGTTTCTCTTTCCGGACCATATAATAGATCACACCGGTCAAATCTGCAAGAAACCATCCAATGGGAACGGACCACCAGATACCGGTTACCCCGAAAAACGGTATTGCAGAAAGCACGTAAGCCAGCACCACGCGGGTTCCAAGAGAAATCACCGTAAGCACCACACTCATTCCCGGCTTTCCCAATGCCCGATACAGGCCATACAGCAGAAACAGACAGCCGATTCCACAGTAGAATACACCTTCAATATGCAGATAACGGATTCCTTCCTGTATGGTTTCCGTTTCTTTTGCACTGACAAACAATGTCATCAAGGAACCGGCAAATCGCCACACCAGACCGGATACCGTCAGACAGAAAATCATGGATATGAGAACCGCTCCTTTTAATCCGGCACGGATGCGCTCTTCTTTGCCGGCCCCGTAATTCTGAGCAATAAAGGTGGAAAACGCATTGCCGAAATCCTGCACCGGCATATATGCAAAGGCGTCAATTTTAACAGCCGCCGCAAAAGCTGCCATAATCGTGGCCCCGAAGCTGTTCACCAGTCCCTGCACCATAAGGATTCCCAGATTCATGACTGATTGCTGCACACAGGTCAGAATGGAAAAACCTGTAATTTCTTTTACATAACTCCACTGAACCCGGTAATTCCTGCGGATGTTCCGAAACAGCGGATACTTCATCAGGGTATATACAGCAATACCCAGGCCGGAAATGTACTGTGCAAGAACCGTGGCTTCCGCAGCACCGGCTACTCCTCGTTTCCATCCCAGTACAAACCACAGATCCAGTATGATATTCATCACCGCAGATACAGCCAGAAACAAAAGCGGTATCATGGAATTGCCCAGTGCCCGCAGATAGGAAGCAAAGTAATTATACAGAAAGGTTGCAAAGATTCCATAGAAGATAACCGCCAGATAACACTTCATCAATCCCCATACTTCCTCCGGTACCCGAAGAAATATACGAATATCCTCCAGAAAAACAAAAGCAAGGATGTTCAGAAGAAGGGCTGCTGCCGCAATCAGCAAAAAGGATGCCTTCACACTTTCCTGCAGACCGATCTCATTTTTCTGTCCGAATCGAATGGAAAACACCGCTCCGCTGCCCATACAGAGTCCCAGAAGAATCGATGTCAGAAATGTCATCAGCGTAAACGACGATCCCACAGCCGCCAGGGCATTTTTTCCCAGAAACTGACTGACAATCAGGGTGTCCGCGATATTGTAGCATTGCTGCAGCAGATTCCCCAGAATCATGGGAGCTGCAAAACAGAGCATGGAACGAATTACCGGTCCATGCGTTAGATCTCTGTTCATAGTTTAAAACCTTTCATTTGTACATATGTAACCATTTTTTCAGAACAATTACAAATATCGACCGTATTATCATAACTTTTTCGTACGTATTATACCAGTCAGCCTTTTTACAGTCAATCACGGGTATCTCCATGCAGAAAGATCCCGGATACCGTTCCGGATATCCATAATCGGAAAAGGGGTTGGTTTTTTTGTGAAAGACGGCTATAATATATTCTGAGTATGAATGCATGGAGGACAAAATAATGTGTGAATTTCAGGATATGAACGAAATAACTGCAGAGAACTGTGACATTTCAGACAGAAACACCATTGACAGTGATTCCGCAGATATGGATATCAATTTTTCTGATTCAATGGATATGGATATCAATTCTTCTGATCCGGATGAGCTGGATGATGACACATGCGAAGATGACATCTGTAAACAGGATGATTACTACAGCAGAAGCATTCTCAACGATTATCTGAAGCAGATTGCCTCATATCCCCGTCTTTCCGAAGAAGAGACCAGAGAACTTCTCCTGAGAAAGGACACCGATCCCGCTGCCCGTACCAAGCTGATCAATCACAATCTCCGCCTTGTGGTACACGTGGTAAAGTACACCAACCGCAGAGGTATGGATTTTATGGATCTGATTCAGGTGGGCAATGAAAACCTGATGCATGGCATTGACAAGTTTGAACCGGACCGCAATACAAAACTCAGTACATATGTTGTTCCCTGGATCAGACAGGGAGTACAGAGAGCCATCGCCAATCAGAGCCGCACCATCCGCATTCCTCTGGAAACATTCACACAGATCAGCAATATGAATGTTTATATCAATGCATATAAGCGGGATTATGGAAGAGAGCCTTCGGAGAGTGAAATCGCAGATTATCTGCACATTACCATTCCGAAGGTAAAAGATCTGAAATCCTGGTCCCAGTCCACGCTTTCTCTGGACAAGACACTGGTAACCGATGAAGGAAGCGGAAAAACCTTCGGAGACATGCTTTCCGTCGATGATACCGTCACTGCTGTATCCGGTGATTCCGCCGCTGATTCCATTGACCGGCTGATTGACAACGAAGCACTTCTGACTGCCATGAAGACACTGACCCCCAGAGAAACCATTGTCATCGCCAGAAGATTCGGACTTGGCTTCTCCGATGCCGAAACACTGGATCAGATTGCAGAGGATCTTGGTGTCACCAAGGAAGCTGTCCGACAGATACAGATCCGGGCATTGCGGAAACTGTCCGATGAAATGAATCCGGAGAATAAGAAAGCAAAGAAAAAGAGCAAAACAGAAAAGAAGAAATAAAATCAGCGTTCACAAGACGTATGTATCTGAAAAGGGAAGAGGTGATACAGGACCACATCTTCCCTTTTTTATTTCAGTTTTCCATCTGACAGAGCATGTCTGCATTAATTTTTATAATAAACGATTTTATAAAACTCAGGGTACTTTTCCTGGTACTCATTGAGTCTGGTGGAATCTTTGTAACAGCTGTCATTAATGATAAAGTCCGATGCACGAAGGGTATTTCCCTGTCCTGCATAGCCGGTTACAACAACCCAGTGCTGTTTTCCATCCTCAGAGTGACCTCCCAGCAATACCGGATTTTTGGCCTGAAGCTGTTTATAAACCACTCCCAGATAATCATTTCCAGAATAAGATGTTGTACCTGACGGCCAGTAAATGGCACCCGTTGATGTAAAGGACTGCATCTCCAGTTCATCTGCCGGTGTAATCGTTTTACCGGTACGGTAACTATCGATTCCAGCCAGTCCGCAGACAATACATCCGGCTGTTCGGATGGTATTATTCGAATTACCGATGCGAAGATCCGCCCATCTGGAATCATACTGCCAGTAATAGGGTACGGATAAGCTGATCGGATTGTACTTATATGTATCTGACGGCTTTGAACCGTTTCCGGAAGATCCATTGCCTGAACTTCCCGAGGAAGAACCGTTTTCCGGCAAAATAACATATTTGCTGCTTACGTATCCATCTTTTCCGTTATGATTTGCACCATACCAGCTGGAATTGTACTGACTCGTTATGGTAATCTTACTTCCTCTGGCAATCTCAGCCAGAATCTCTGTCGATGTTGACGGTCCCTTTCGCAGTTTCAGAGGAACATCCCCCTGGGTTACCGTTCCTGTCACCGGATATCCCGAACTGCTGCCGGAAGAAGAATCTGTTGACGGCATAATAATATACTTTGATGCAACATAGCCGTTTTTTCCGCTGTAAGAAGCCTTATACCAGCTGGAATTCTGATAACCGGTTATGGTAATCTTACTTCCTCTGGGAATTTCAGCCAGAATCTCTGTCGATGTTGACGGTCCCTTTCGCAGTTTCAGAGGAACACCTCCCTGGGTTACGGTTGCCGTAACCGGATACTGCACAGATGAAGTACTGGCTGATACCGAAACCGGTGTATAAAGCCAGCAGGAAAGGGTCAGTATAACTGCCAGAACAGCAGAAACGCCCCTCAAATAACCATGCGTCTTTTCTTTCAAATACATGCCAACCCCCAATTATTGCGTCATCATATCCTGTCCATTGATGACGTGGGAAGAACCCATAATACATACGTCACAAAAAACTGCCAGCATCGTACTTCGATCTCATCTGGCAGTCTTCCATTGAATTACAAATCCTATCATTTTCGCATTACCGCTTTAGTCTAACAACATTTCAAAGATTTGTAAAGAAAAAATTAATAATTTTTTAATATTATTTGTTCAATAAATTTAGAATTTGCTTCAGCGCAGCTTCTTCATCGGGTACTTCTTCCGGATAACGACAGAAATATTTGGGCCAGCTGCTGTGTTTAAAACCTTCCAGCAGTATGATGTCCACATCCGGAAACATCTGAATCAGTATCTTTTCATCTGTTTTTTCTTCGGAGGCTTTCGGCTGGTCTTTAATGACCATAAAACGATGATCGGAAAATACCGCCGTTCCGCAGGCACCGGCCTGTCTGTGGCGGTAACTGTCCGTTCCGGGAACATCCGGCTCAAAGTCATGGCCGTCATGTTTGATGGTTGCCACCCGGTATCCCATGGCCGTCAACCTGGATACCAGCTTCACCGTCAAAGTAGTTTTCCCACTGTTTTTATAACCGGAGATGGCAAAAATCAACGGAGAATTATTTTCCAGCTTTTTCCCTGTATAAATCCGGGGAACCCGCTTTCCGAAATCACAGACAACTTCGTAATTGATGGTTCCGGTCAGAGCAGCGATTTCATCTGCAGAAATAAACTCTTCACCATCCCGGCCGATCAGAGTAACCTCATCCTCCGGTTTTACATCCATACCGGTTACATCCACCATGAACTGATCCATACAGACTCGTCCAATGATCGGTACGGATTTTCCGTGAATCAATACACGACCTTTGTTGGACAGGGAACGGGGATAACCGTCACCATAGCCTACACATACGGTGGCAATCTGAGTCTCCTCCTTCGTTGTCACAAAGGTCTTCCCATAGCTGATGCCGTGTCCCGGTCCCACTTTCTTTACATGAACCACATGTGCCTTCCATTCCATGGCCGGTTTCAGAGACAGATTCTCTTTCATGACCTCATCGGAAGGATACAGGCCATACAGAATAATACCGGCACGAACCATATCATAACGATGATGGTCAAACTCCATGATACCGGCACTGTTGCAGATATGTTTCACCGGAATCTCAATTCCCGCTGCCGAAAGCATTTCCACAAATCTATCATACCTCTCCATCTGGAGACTTGTGTAGCCTTTATCTGTCTCATCGGCTGTTGCAAAGTGAGTAAACATACCCACAAGTGCAATGCCCGGAAGGTCACGGATCTGTCGGATGATTTCCACACTATCCTGCTCCGGCATAAAACCGATCCGTCCCATGCCGGTATCCAGTGCAATATGAACCTTTGCTTTCTTACCGGCTGCCACTGCTGCCCGACTGAGGGCTTCCGCATCTTCCATCGTATAGATAGTCTGATGGATATCATATTCCAGCAATTTCGGATACTGTGCCTTCATGGTATAGCCAAGGATCAGAATCGGCAGGTTAAGCCCCGCCTCCCGCAATTCAATTCCTTCATCCACCGTTGCCACTGCAAATGCATCCACTTCATCTTTGATATATTTCGCAATCGGAACCGCTCCATGACCGTATCCATCGGTTTTAATCACCGCCATCACCTTCGTACCGTCACCGGCTTTTTTACAGATAGCTTGTACATTTTCAAGGATTGCATCCAGGTCCACAACCGCACAGGTTCTTAACTCTTTCATCATACTATTTCCCATTGTATTACTTCCTTCTGCAATGTTTATAACTTATGATGTCTGCGTAAGCAGACATTTCCGTTTAACAGCTATCTTACCACAATCTCATTCCTTTTCCAACCGGTGACTGAAGCATTCAAGAATCATCTTTTTTGAAAAGTTCTTTCTTTTTCAATTTCTCTTCCAGAAGATTTATGGCCAGAAAGTACTTGCGAACTTCCTGCTCCGGTTTCAAAAAAATTTCACTATTTTTTCACTATTTTTCAGTATCCCCCAAATCAATTTGTTTTTAATATCATTTATCAACAACTACAAATTTTTCATAATAATCAATCCTGCTAAAACAGGAACACTACCAAATGCAGCTAAACGGAAGGGGCTGTTAAAAAAGTCCCATAAAAGAAAAATCGCTGATGCCGTGAGACTTCAGCGATTTTTTGGTACAATTAATTTATGCTACTAAACAAAAAAACAATAGTAATTATACAACACGTCAGCTGAAATTACTATTAGAAATAGAAAAATTAATTGATATTTCTGATCCAGTATATACTTTCTGCGAGGTTATGGATCACATCGACCTATTGGCGAAATCCTCATTCAGATTAAAAAAGAAAAACGTGGTGCAGACCCGGAAAAATTTATGGCATATATCCGTTTCCAAACGATTTTACAGCTGATTTTCACCCGTCTTTTCGTGGTTGTGGGAAATCCGCACCGGTACGCAGAGACAGTCATTGAACTGGACTGCGGCGGCACGGTATTCTCATCCAAGGGCAGGATAGTTCTACATGGATCATGGAAACTGCCGGTGCAGATGAAATGCCCACAATGAGGTGGAACATTATTCTGTATCCAGATTCCCAGCTACACACACTTTTCTGCCCACTTCCTCCAAATAAAGAATATGGAGATCGCTGCGGTATATCCGCTTTAATAACCCTTCCTCAAGGATTTCTCCGGCTTCGCCCACCAACAGCTTTCCGCTGTAATCCAGCATCGCCACTTTACCGCCGAGTAGGATGGCATGATCCGGCATATGTGTGGTCATAATCACGGCATAGCCCTGATCTGCCAGATTTTTAATCATTTTTACAGTTCTCAGCTGGTTCCCATAATCCAGATGATTCGTGGGCTCATCAAACATAATAATCTTCGGTTGCTGGACGATAGCCCTTGCAATGGCTGCCTGCTGCCGTTCTCCGCCGCTGATCTCCGTATAAGGCTGATCAGCCAGCTTCGTCAGGTTCATCTGGTCGATTACCCGGTCTGCCAGCGCATAGTCATCCCTGCCCGGTTTCTGAAACATGCCAAGATAAGGTGCCCGTCCCATCACCACAAAGTCTCTGACAGAATACCCATAGGCCGGGGTATGGCTTTGGGGCACATAGCCCAATATCCTGGCCACGTCCTGCAGGCTGGTTTCCCTGATATTTTTCCCTTCCAGAAAAATATCCCCGCCTGTAGGCGTCAGCACATTGGCCAGACAGTTTAACAGTGTGGATTTCCCAGCACCGTTAGGCCCCAGAATGGTCAGAGTCTCACCCTGATTCAGTGTAAAATTAACATCTGCAAACACAGGCTTCTTTTTATGATAAGAAAAATTCAGGTTTTTTACTTCTAGAATCATGACAGCTTCATCCTCTGCTTTGTCAGTATATAAAGATAAAAAGGAGCTCCAATCAGACCAGTAAGAATACTCAGCGGCAGTTCCATGCTGGTCAGCGCCCTGGCCAGGGTATCGATCACCAGCATAAAGATGGACCCCAGAACAAAGCTAACCGGTATAGACTTCACATTATCCGGCCCCGCCAGAATCCTGCCCAAATGGGGAATGACCAAACCCACCCAGCCAATGGTGCCGCACAGGCATACCGCGCTGGCGGTAAGCAAAGTAGCGCACAGGATAATAACCCCTCTTACCACATCAATTCTGACCCCCAGGGTCCGCGCCTCTGCATCTCCCAAGGACAGAATATTAATCTGCCATCGGATGGCAATAATCAGGGCAGAGGCTGCCAGAATCGGCACGGCTACCGCTGCCAGATCCTTCGGCACTACCTTTGCCAGACTGCCCATCTGCCAGTATGTAATTTCCGCCAGCTGAGTCTCCGGATCTGCCAGATATTTAATCACGCCCATAATGGAATTCATAATGCCGCTGACAATCACACCGGATAACACCAGCATGGTGATTGAATTGTTTTTCAGCATCCTGGGAATCAGAACCGTCAGCCCCACAGTCAGCATGCCCCAGACAAAGGCAGACAGCTGGATACCTGCTGTGCCCGCATCGATCAAGATCGCAATGGATGCACCGACGCAGGCTCCCGAGGACACTCCCAGAAGATCGGGAGCTACCAGGGGATTTTTAAAAACCCCCTGATAAGCAGCGCCAGATAGGGACAGTGCTCCTCCCACCAACACAGCTCCAATGATTCTGGGAAATCTGAGGGTGAAAATAACACTTTCCTGCATATCTTCCCACACCTGTTCTATGGACATAATACGGGACAGCAGAATGCGGATTACATTCATGATGCCCACGCTGTATCGCCCAACACACAGGGAAAGCAATACCATCCCTGTCAAAAGCAGGATCAGGACAGCCAACAGCGCTTTGTATTTTTCTTCCGGCAGATTCCTGCCGCTCATATCCCTTGCTCTTTCTTCCTGATTCATCTCACATTTCCCTTACTTGTTTAATTCGGTGCGAAGAAGCGTATCCAGCATCTCATCTGTCATGTCATAGTCTAAAAAGGTCTTATAAAAATCCTTAATTTCCGTTCGGATGTCAATCTCAGAAAAAATATCCGGGTGCAGAATGGACGCCTGCCACAGCACATACATGGGTTTTTCCAGTGTGTTCGGCGGCACCCACCGGTACAGGCCGCAGGGGACCTTATACACCCGATGGTTTTTCACTGCACTGACACCACTCCAGTCCTGACCTTCAATCCGGTTCTCATACAGATCTTCAGGCGTAGTATCATCCCAGTTGCTGACAAAGATAACCTCAGGATCATATACCAGGATTTCTTCCATGGTAGGTGTAGAGGTCTCTGCGGATGCACCTGTCAGTTCGATATTCTGCCCACCTATCCATTCTGTGATAAAGGCATTTACGCCTGATGCCGAAACACTCAGATCCTGCCCGGTCAGATTCAGAACACGAGGTTTCTCTTCATCGGACAGTGCCGCAACCTGGGCGGATTTGGAGTTTACATATTCTGCTACCTCATCGTACCATGCCAACAACTGCTCCGCTTTCTCATTGCAGTTCAGAACATCGCCCAGTAACTTCAGCAGATCTTTTAGGGTATCGAGATCTTTTGCTGCGTGCACCTGCACTAAAGTAAGCCCAAGTGCCTGAAGCTGCTCTATCAGGTTGGTGTTCG
>JBJELP010000037.1:0-51444 GCA_051879215.1 Lachnospiraceae bacterium | reverse complement strand
GCATGGAGCTGACTGCTACTAATCGGTCATCAGCTTGACCTGCAGTCTGGTTGATATGGTTTTGAAGAAAACGAAAGTTTGTTGAATGCCTGACAGAAGTCAGGAAACATCGAACGTCATATGCAGTTTTGAAGGTATATAAATGGAAAAAGCAGCTGCTCTTGCAGCTGCTTTTTTTATATAGAAATACAAATGTGCTTTAAAGATGTGATCTGCACAAAAGCAATTGACTTCATGAAATCATAGATGCATTTGAACAGAACAATCGCTACGGAACCATAGTGCGGGCAAAGGGAATACTGAATTATACGCACGGTTCTCTTCTTCTGGATTACGTTCCGGGCGAAGGCAGAATTTCTTCCATTGATCAGGAAGAATCAGGGCAGATGGTGGTAATTGGAATGAATCTGAATTACCGGGCCCTGGAACGATTATTTTTGACATATGCATAGCGAAAAACAGTCCTTCAGTTAAAAACGTTGGATCGGAAAGCATTGCCACCACTCTTTGCTTTCCGGTCCGGCGTTTTTTGTTTTTGACTACAGGCTTCAATACGAAATTTCTCCGGCAATTCGCAGAAATTCACGCATTCCCCTTGTCAGATAACGGCTTGATTTATAGAAAATACTAACTTCCCGATTTGTCAGTTCCGGATTGAGCTTATAGTAAATCAGGTTGTTGTCGGATTTGCTGTGGTTAATGACCCAGTCACTGATAAATGCGATTCCCATGCCATAGCATGCCAGGTTATGAGCAGTCAGCTGCTGATCCAGTTTCAAAACGACATGGGGGGTAAATCCATAAAAACTGCAAAGCTTATCGGCCCTGTGACGGGTATCATTTCCGCTTCTCAGGAACAGGAATGGTTCATTGCGGAAGGCATCAAGGGGAACTGCAGGAAAATCATCCTGCCGATGTTTCATGTTGTGGACATCTTCTGAAGTCAGCTGCCAGGATTGAAGTTTTTCATTGATCGAAAAAGACCTGGGGACAGCAAGAAGCAGGCATTCCTGAAAAAGGGGGAGTCTGCTGAAATGTTCCGGTGGGAATACCCGGTTGTCAATTACCAGATCCAGAATTCCATCGGACAGCTGTTTTTCCAGCTGATAGCTTCCCCCTTCAATGAGGCGGAGGGAAATCCCGGGGTATAATTTGGTAAATCCGGAAATAATAGGAGGGATGGTATGACTCAGAGAATTGCTGCTGCCTCCGATGGAAAGCTGACCGGTAAGAAGCTCATCCAGCTGAAGAACATGGGATTGGAAATCAGCTTCAATATCCATGATTTTCTCTACAGATTTAATGTATTCCACACCATATTCTGTTAATCCGATGGGGGTGGTACTGCGGTCAAAAATTTCCACACCGATTCTTTTTTCAATTTTTTTAATGGTTGCACTCAGTGAAGACTGACTAATAAAAAGATTTTCCGCAGCACGGGAAAAACTTTTGGTTTTGTATACTTCATAAATATATCCATAACCGTTAAATAACTTATCATTCATAAACTGCCTCCGGAGCGTGTGCGGAAAATGTCTCATCTGCACACCAGAAAAATAGCTCCTTTTACTATAGCACTCCACAGGATATTTCTCAAATAAAAATGTATTGAAAAAACAGAAGAGATAGTGTTAAAATGATTCAATATAAAAAGTCACAGTTATACGGAAAGTGTTTGCTTCACAAACCGAATCCGGCGCCAAATCTCCGCAAACGTCGATTTGAATTGGAAAACTGTGCAATACCGGTTTATGGAAGAGAGGTAGTTAAGAAATGAAACATGGAAATAGATGGCTTAAATGGAAAGCGGGAACTGCGGCAATCAGTCTTGCAATCGGAGTTATGCTGACAGGATGCAGCAGCACTATGCCGGACAAAACAATGCTGCAGACTGCAGAGACAATAGAAACGGAAATCCAGACAGAAGAAACGGCAATAGAAGAAACCATACCGGAAAATATGATTGTCTATGATTATGCGAACATGACGGATGTTCTCGCTGCCGTAGTTATTACCATGAATCATCGCGGTATTCATGAAATGCAGCCGGAACGTGCAGATAATGCCTTTGCTGTGGAGTATATTTATTCTTATGCAAATCTCAGCGGACATGAAATGTTTCAGATTGTAGATATGGATGGCACAAATCATCATTCCTATATGCAGATTGACAAAGCCTATATGGAAAGTTTTCTGATCAATGCGTTCGGAGAGAATATTACGCTTGACAATCTGGAGGCAGACGGAGATCTTCTGCTCAGCCGCGACGGAGAATGGTTTGCTGCCCTTGATCAGATTCCATATGTTTCAGTGGATTACAGCGGACTGGAAAATATTGAATTCAAGGAAAAAAACGTATATTCATTTGATTATACCATTTCCCATCCCTCCGGAGATACAGAAGATGGTATTGTACAGGTTCATTTCCGGGAATCCGATCGAACAGAACATGGAATTATTCTTGATTCTGTTGCCATTGCAGAGTATTAAAGTGATTTTACCGCGGGTGAAAATATTGAGAAAATATTGAGAAAAACCGCAGTATATTTAATAAAGATTTAAAATCCATTTCTTTTTATATATGTTATGATACAAGGGTCAGTTTTCTGTAAAAGAAATCATACAGAAAGCTGACCTTGTTTGTGTCGTGGGGGTAAATTTTTTTGATCTCAATATTAAAATGGTTCAGTACAAAATCTGCATATGAAATAACGGGGTGATTCTATATGAAAAGTAAAGAAAAGAAAAAAGGGAAAAAGCCATTTGTCATAGCTGGAATTATGATCCTTGTTCTGGCAGCAGGATATGTGGGCGGTTCTACATACTATAAAGACCGATTTCTTCCCCGCACGACAGTAAATGGAATGGATGCTTCCGGGCGTGACTGGTTAACAGTTCAGGAGCAGCTGCTGGACGAACTCCGCAATTATAAGCTGGAAATTACAGGTCGTAAGGATATCAGGGATACAATTACGGCAGAAGATATCCGGATGGATTTTGAATTCGGCAGTATGATTCAGGATGCACAGACTGCACAGAATCCATGGACATGGCCGGCGGCACTGGTAAAAGGCGAGAACATTGTTCTGGAATCGGTACTTACCTATGATGAAAGTATGCTCAGTCAGAAAATCACTTCTCTGAACTGCATGGACGAGCAGCAGGCAATTCCTCCTGCAGATGCCTACCCTTCTGCATATTCAGAAACGGATGGTATTACCATTGTACCGGAAGAGGAAAATAATCAGCTGAACAGCGAAGTATTTTCGGAACTGGTTCGTAAGTCTCTGGAAACTCTGGAACCGGAACTGACTCTGGAACAGCTGGAAGAAGCAGATGCTTATAATCATCCTGCTGTTTATCGTGACAATGCCGATCTGAAAGCCGCAGTCGATCAGATGAATGGGATGACAAAAGCCACATTTACCTATCATTTTGACAATAATACAGAAACACTCAAGGGATCGGATGTGGCAGAATGGCTTACAGTTGATGAAAATTTCAATGTTTCTGTGGATGAAGAGAAAGCTCGTGCTTATGTAAATTCTCTTGCAAGAAAATATGATACGTTCAATCCTGCCGGTTCCAGATCGTTTAAAACCAGTTATGGAAAGACCATCACCATAGAAGGCGGCGATTATGGCTGGTGGATGAACCGGGGAAAAACAACGGATGAGCTGATCGAAGCCATCCGTACCGGTACGGATGCAGATCTGAAACCGGTTTATAAACAGACAGCAGCCGTCTATGGTGATGCAGATTACGGTAATACCTATGTGGAAATTAATCTGACAGCACAGCATCTGTTCCTTTATAAAAATGGACAGAAGATTCTGGAAACTGATTTTGTCAGCGGCAAACCTTCTATCAAAAATACACCATCCGGTGTTTATGCAATTACCTATAAGAGCAGGGCACATACCATGACCGGTGAGGATTATCGGGTGGAAACAAGTTACTGGATGCCCTTTGCCGGCAATGTGGGAATGCATGATGCAACATGGAGATCTGTTTTCGGAGGTACGGTATACAAAAAAAGCGGTTCTCACGGCTGTATTAATCTTCCTTATAAAGCAGCAAGAACGATTTACCAGAACGTTGATACATGGACTCCGGTTATCTGCTACAGACTGGAAGGAACAGAAAAGAGTTCCACCACATCCCATCCGGATTCTGAAATCGGCCTCATTGGAGTGGAAGCCATTGACAGAATTTCCGGTGCAAAAAAAGGCTCTGCGGAATATATTAAGCGTGTCAAATGGGCACGTCAGGTATATACGGATCTGACTGCCAATCAGAGAAAATACGTCACCAATTATCAGAAACTGGTGGAAGCAGAAAACAGTTTGTAATGATTGCATGAACTTCCAGAATAAAGAATATTTGTGAACAGAACACTGATGTGAATATTATATTGGGTAACCCATTACAAATTTAATATTTTTATATTATTTTTGTGTAAAATACTGGATTCGAAAGGGATTACATAGTATAATGGAGTTACTGAAGTGCCTTTCCGGAATACACAGAAAGTTTTCGAATGGGTGAGAAGCTTTGGTGCGTACAATTGTGAAACACGAGGATGAAAGGATACGGGGGTATATATATGAATCCATATTTGAATCGTTATGTTTCACTGGTTGATTTTCTGGCTGATACATTTGGAAAAAATACCGAAGTAATACTTCATGATGTATCAGATTGCAACAATTCTGTAGTTGCCATCAGGAATGGACATATCAGTGGACGGAAAAAGGGATCACCTCTTACAGATCTGGGACTCAAAATTCTGAAAGAGGCAAGTGAGACGAACACAGATTATATGGCAGGTTATACTGGTTATGCAAAAGATGGAAGTGTAACAAAATCTTCTACATGGATTATCAGAGATGATACCGGTGAAATAGTTGGACTTCTGTGTATTAATTCTGACTATACGGAACTGCGTACCATGCAGGAAGCTTTGAAATCTTTTGCTGATAAAATGGAGATACCTATTGCACCCAGATCAGAAAACAATGTTGAATACTTCAACATGAATGTCAGTGATCTGGTGGATAATAATCTGAAAAAGGTATGGCAGGCATATGGAACGGAACATGGAAAGCTTACACAGAAGGAAAAGGTTGAAATTGTTTCAAAACTGAATGAGATGGGCACTTTCTATATGAAAGGTTCTGTTTCCTGTGTGGCAGAACGAATCGGAAGTTCGATTCCCACTGTTTACCGTTATCTGAACAGTATGAAGAAGAAATAGCCTGACAGGACTGCCCTGTTATGGGATATGCTTCATCAGGAAAAAGATTGTTGATGAACTTGTAAAAAGGATATTGTGTGCGGATAGAATTCCGCTTATAAGGAGCTTCTGCATCAGCAGAAGCTCTTTGCTTGAAAGAATGGAGACTGTTGATTAATGAAACGGATGAAACGCAGATATAAACGCATGTTGATAAGAAGCATTCTGCTTTTGCTGCTTTTTCTGGCAGCAGTTGTGGTGGCGTTTTTTATTTCACACAGGGAAACACCCCGGGAAGCAGTTATTACGGAAATGGAAGATGCGGTACTGCCTGTTGTAGAGGCATCGGTGGATGGGAATTATATTAACACAATGCATGGATATACTGCGGAAATGGTTGATCGCTATATGCGTGATACGGTAACGCCTCTGCCGGAAGACAGGAAGCTTCCGATTCGTATTATATGGAAAAATGATCCTGTAAAGAAAGTCCGTTTTGAGGTGCGAAGTCTGGATACAACACAGCTGGTTGAAGATACGGCAGTCGATTTTCAGAAATCATCGGACAACCAGAATGACAGCGGTGTCATTGAATTGGAACTTCCAATTCAGAATCTATTGGAAAAAGGAAAGGAATATCAGCTTAAACTTATTCTGCAGACAGGGCATTTTGAACAGGTTGCATATTACACCAGGATTGTATGGTCGGATTCTTTGCCGGTGGGCGAAATGATCCGGTTTATTCAGAATTTTCACATCAAAACCCTGACTGCGGAAAATGCTTCCGGTCTCGCAGCTTATCTGAAAATCAATACGGATACCACCGGTTCACTGGGAAAGGTTACCTTGAACAGCACATATTCCCAGCTGCTGTGGAATTATCTTCATCCCGAACAGATTGGGGAAGGAAGTATTTCTCTTACAGATATCAATAATACCATCGGCACGTTTCGAATGGATTCCAGAGTATCGTTCAAAGGAAAAGATGAACGATCTCATTTATGTGATGTACAGGAGATATTTACTGTACAGTATACCAACGGTTTCTGGTATGTTCTCGATTATGAAAGAACGGTGAATGAAGATCTGACGGAAGAATCCATACAGGGGCTGCAAAGCAGATTCTGCCTTGGGATTGCAGAAGATGATTCCATTCATGTTATGGCGAATACTTCCGGAACCTGTCAGGCGGTTGTAATGGATGGAGAACTCTGGATGAATCAGGTTTCAAAATCCGGAGGCGATTCTCTTATTCGTGTATTCAGTTATGCACAGGAAGGTGATGACCGGAGAGCAGATTATAAAGAACACGATATCAAGCTGGTGTCTGTGGAAGATGATGGGGATGTGTCATTTATTCTTTATGGATATATGAACCGTGGAATCCATGAAGGAGAAGTCGGTCTGATTTTCTATAATTACAATTCGAAAGAAAACTGTCTGGAAGAAATTTTTTATCTGCCTTTTGACAGATCCTATTCCATTTTAAAGGAAGAGATCGGACGCCTGACTTATGTGAACAGTTCAGGGGTTTTTTATCTGATGCTGAATGGAACCATTTATGCCATCGACTTTGCAGGGAGAGAATACATGACTGTTGTGGAAAATGTTTCAGATGATGCATTGGTAATCAACTCCGGCAGCAATGTAATTGCCTGGGAAGAGAAGCTGACAGAAGGTGTGGAACGAATACAGATTCTCTATCTGGAAAGCGGACATCAGAATACGGTGCTGGCAGAAGAAGGGGAATATCTGCATGCTGCCGGGTTTGTGGGAGAAGATCTGACTGTGGGAAGAATCCGTCAGTCGGACTGCAGAAAATACAGCAGTGAAACCGCATATCCCATGTATGCACTGGATATCATCGGTGAAGATGGAAGTGTGGTTGGTCAGTATCAGAAAAATGGAGTTCTGATTACAGATACCAGGGTCGTGAATGGAAGTGTGGTCCTGGAACGCTCCATGATTTCAGGGACATCTCTGCAGAAAATTGCAGATGATGCATTGATTGAAAATGTGAATCAGATCAGTGCGGAAGAAGAACTGCTTTTTGTAGAAAAATCTCAGGATGAATACAGACAGTGGTTTATGAAGATTCCCAAAAGTGAGAACCGGACTGGTGTTAAAAAAGTAAATCATATCTCAATCGGAGACAGTTCTTATCTGAAAATCAGTCTCAGCGGAATTGCAGAAGATGGCATGTATTTAGCTTATTCAAAGGGAAAACTGCAGGAAATCTGTGCCAGCATAGCAGAAGCCGTGAATCTGGTATATGATGATATCGGATATGTGACTGACTGCAATGGGAATTATGTGATGCGAAGGGGTTACAGAGGATATAATCTGCTGAAACTTCCGTCCATACAGAAAGCGCAGAATCAGAGTGAAAGCCGTTATGTATGCATGAGCGCGTTTGCTGCATATGAAAAGGGAAGTTATTCAGAAAGTTTTTCCGATATGGAGGCAAAAAATCTGACGGATGCACAGATGCTTCAAAGAGGTATGAAGCCATTTGTCTACGATCTGACCGGATGCAGTCTGAGTCAGATTGCATATTATTATATCGGTCATAATCATCCGATCTATGCCATGACGGCAGACGGTGCGGTACTGATTGTGGGAATAGGCAGTGAAAATGTTTATGTCTGGAATCCGATGACGGAAAATACAGATACCATGTCCATCGAAGATGCAGAAAATATGTTCAGAAAAGCCGGAAATGTATTTATCAGCTGTATGGATAAATAACAGGAACTTGCATTATTCCGATTCTATGATATAATACTGTAGAATCTGTGCATTTTCTGTATGTATGGAGTCAATGTGAAAAAAGATAAGAGCCTGCTGGTTCAGATGTGTTGTTGATTACAGAACGTCACATATTATGTGGCTGATACGATATCAGGAAGCAGCAGAATTGATAGAGGTGTGTATGTTGCAGTTTTTAATGAAAGGCGGAACACCGCTGAAAGGCGAAGTAGTGATTGGCGGTGCAAAGAATGCAGCATTAGGAATACTGGCTGCGGCCATTATGACTGATGAGCCTGTTGTTCTGGAGAATCTTCCGGACGTCAGTGATATTAATGTTATGCTGAGAGCTATCAGTGATATCGGAGCCAGTGTGGAACGGATTGATCGGCATACCGTAAAAATTACTGCCGGAACCATCCATACGCAGAGAGTTTTATTTGATTATGTAAGAAATATCAGAGCATCCTATTACCTGATTGGTGCTCTTCTGGGTAAGTATAAGTATGCGGAAGTTGCACTTCCGGGAGGCTGTGCCATTGGTGCACGACCGATTGATCAGCATCGCAAAGGGTTCCATGCCATTGGTGCGGTTACAGAGGTTACCCATGAAGGAACATTGCTGGCCAGAGCAGAGCATCTGACAGGACATCATATTTTTATGGATGTGGTATCGGTGGGGGCGACGATCAACACCATGCTGGCAGCAGTTCTTGCAGAAGGAAAAACGGTAATTGAGAGTGCGGCAAAAGAACCGCATGTTGTGGATGTGGCTAATCTGCTGAATCGTATGGGTGCTCGCATCAAAGGTGCCGGAACGGATGTAATTCGTATCCATGGAGTTGAAAAACTGCATGGAACCACATATCCGATTGTACCGGATCAGATAGAAGCGGGTACATTTATGATGGCAGCAGCAGCAACCAATGGTGATATACTGATCCGAAATGTCATTCCGAAACATCTGGAAGTAATCAGTGCGAAGCTTCTCGAGATGGGATGTCGGGTAGAAGAATATGATGATGCAGTCCGGGTGATAGGATGTCCTCATAAATCCTATGTAAATGTGAAAACAAGACCGTATCCCGGATACCCCACAGATATGCAGCCCCAGACGGCAACCGTCCTGGCACTGGCAGACGGCATCAGTATGATTACGGAAAATATTTTTGAAAATCGTTTTGGATATGTTGCCGAATTGAATAAAATGGGTGCTGACATTACAGTATGTGAAAAAGGTGATGTGGCAACCATTACAGGAGTCTCTTCCTTTAAAGGAGCTGCTGTAGAAGCTCCGGATCTCCGTGCCGGTGCAGCACTGATCATAGCCGGCCTTTGTGCGGAAGGATATACATCTGTTTCTGAAATCAAGTATGTGCTGCGCGGATATGAAGATTTTGATGCAAAACTTCGTGGCCTGGGTGCACAGATTGCCATGGTAACCGATGAACAGGAAATTCTTGATTTCATTCATAAAACCGGTACGATAGAGGAAGCAGCAGAAATTTTTCCGTCTTTGGCCGGAAAGTAATACGATTATTCGCTGTGGAACAATCTGTAGATTGCAGGATGGAAAATATGGCATTTTATTGCAATTGGAAAAAAGCTGTTGCAGGATAGCCTGTTTTCGAGTATACTTGTACAGCGAATAATAATTAACCAGCCATATCGCTTGTCTGATTTTTATTATTCGATGTACTGGTTAAGCTATATGGATCAGGAAAATCTGTATGTTCATGATCAAAGCTGCAGACAATATAATATATGAATTTTCTCTTATTCAGAGTGATGGAGATGTAAGGATCTGTGAAGTCACGGCAACCCCGATACGGAAGGTGCCAGCCTGAGCGAGTTAAATCGAACAATAAGAGGGATTTGATTGAATGTGAAGCCATCGAGTCCCGCTCGGTGGTTTTTTTTAACTTATTATTCAGCAAAGAAAGGACGAATGTTATGGAAAGAAGATTATTTACTTCTGAATCAGTTACAGAAGGTCATCCCGATAAAATTTGTGACCAGATTTCCGATGCGATTCTGGATGCACTGTTAGAACAGGATCCCATGAGCCGTGTGGCATGTGAAACCTGTACTACAACAGGTCTTGTTATGGTTATGGGTGAAATTACAACAAAGGCATACGTGGATATTCCCAGAATTGTCCGTGAAACAGTCACTGAAATTGGTTATACAAGAGCAAAGTATGGTTTCGATGCAAGCACATGTGCTGTGCTGACAACAATTGATGAACAGTCATCTGATATTGCCATGGGCGTGGACAAAGCACTGGAAGCAAAAGAAAATACCATGAGCGATGAAGAAATCGAAGCAATCGGTGCAGGTGATCAGGGTATGATGTTTGGTTTTGCAACCAATGAAACAGAAGAATTCATGCCTTATCCCATTGCTCTGGCTCATAAGCTGGCACGTCGTCTGACAGAAGTTCGTAAGAATGGTACTCTGAAATATTTAAGACCGGATGGAAAGACCCAGGTTACAGTTGAATACGATGAAAATGACAAGCCTGTACGTCTGGATGCAGTGGTTCTGTCCACTCAGCATGATGAAAATGTGACACAGGAACAGATTCATGCAGACATTAAGAAGTATGTGTTTGATGAAATTCTTCCTGTGGAAATGATCGATGAAAATACAAAATTTTTCATTAATCCCACAGGCCGTTTTGTAATCGGCGGTCCCCAGGGTGACAGTGGTCTGACAGGCCGTAAGATCATCGTAGATACATACGGTGGATATGCCCGTCACGGCGGCGGTGCATTCTCCGGTAAGGACTGTACAAAGGTAGACCGTTCTGCCGCATACGCTGCCCGCTATGTTGCAAAAAACATTGTTGCAGCCGGTCTTGCTGATAAGTGTGAAATTCAGCTGTCCTATGCAATCGGTGTGGCAAGACCGACTTCCATCATGGTGGATACTTTTGGAACCGGTAAACTTTCCAATGAAAAACTGGTTGATATTATCCGTGAAAACTTCGATCTCCGTCCTGCCGGTATTATCAAAATGCTGGATCTGAGACGTCCCATTTACAAACAGACTGCAGCTTACGGACATTTCGGACGCAATGATCTGGATCTGACATGGGAAAGAACAGACAAGGCAGAGGAACTGAAGAAATATCTGTAATTCTGTAATTGATATGAAATATCTCAAGGGGACTGCTGCACATTTTGTGCGCAGCCCTTTTTCTTTGTTTCGGTATGATGGGTGATTGTCACTTATACTGGTATTTCTTCCACAATTATGATATGATAAGAAAGATAAAAAAGCAGAGAAATAACAGGATTAAAAATCGTCTGTCCACAAGTCCCCTGTGTGTGACATTCTGATTTTACATAACTTCTATATATATAAACGGAGGAATAACGGATGAAAAAGTGTGTTGGAGTTGATTTGGGAGGAACAACGGTAAAGATTGGAATTCTTTGCGAAGATGGTACCATCAGCGAAAAGTGGGAGATTCCCACTCGGAAAGAAGAAGGAGGAAAATATATTCTTGGAGATATCGCAGCTTCCATCAGAGAACATCTGGCAGCAGCAGGTCTGAATCTGCAGGAAATGGCTGGTGTCGGTATCGGTGTTCCCGGTCCGGTGCAGAGCAGCGGTTATGTGGAAGTCTGTGTAAATCTGGGCTGGAAGGATATCAATCCTGCAGAAGAATTGAGCAGTCTGCTGGATGGTGTCAATGTGAAAGTTGCCAATGATGCCAATGTCGCTGCACTGGGTGAGCAGTGGATGGGTTCCGGCAAAGGTCATGATCAGCTGATGTTCTTTACACTGGGAACCGGTGTAGGCGGCGGTCTGATCATTGATGGAAAAATCGTTGCGGGCAGCAAGGGTATGGGTGCAGAAGTAGGTCATATTACGGTGAATCCGGAAGAAACCGATTCCTGCAACTGTGGAAATAAAGGATGTCTGGAGCAGTATGCTTCTGCAACCGGTATTGTGAAAGAGATGAAAAGAACGCTGGATGCAGAAGATGGTGCATGCTCTCTGCGCGGACAGGATTTCTCCTGCAAGGACGTTCTGGATGCAGCAAAGGCAGGCGATCCTCTGGCGGAAAAAACCGTTCACAGATGCATGGATTATCTGGCACTGGCCATGTCCTATGTGGGAATGATTGCAGATCCTGAAGTATTTGTAATCGGCGGCGGTGTATCCAAGGCAGGAAACTATCTGGTGGATATGCTTCAGAAACGTTATAATGAATTAACACCTCTGAGCAGCAAAAAGTCCGGCATTTTTATTGCGAATCTTTCGAATGATGCCGGTATGTATGGTGCAGCAAGACTGGTACTGTAATGCAGATGGACGAAGAGAGTCTTTATGAATGGAAGGAGGCTGCAGGTGGTATTTGTATAATTGGCTGCAGATCTTCTCTTTCCGAAATAACTGTTCCGGAACAGATCGCCGGTCTGCCCGTTGTGCAGATCGGCGATTATGCTTTTCGCGGAATGGATGCGCTGGAAGAAATTCATCTCCCGGATTCGCTGCGTTATCTGGGAGATCATGTGTTTTTTAACTGCCTGAAGCTAAAGAGATTGTTTGTGTATGATACACTGAATCATGTGGGCGACGGTGCATTTAAGAACTGCGATCATCTGAGTGAAATAACCATGATCGTAAGGAATGATCGTGCGGCTGCCCTTCGGCTTCTGATTTCCGATATCATGCAGGATGTATGGGTTTATCTGATTTACGAAGACCGGGTTCCAAAAGTAGAAGCACAGCTGGTTTTTCCGGCTTTTTTCTTTGACTATATTGAAAATTATCCTGCGCGGATCTTTGAAGAGGTCATTTACGGATCCGGTCAGGCTTATCGTCAGAGTTTTCGCGGAGGCGATGTGGATTATGAGGCCTATGACCGGCTTTTTGAACGTTCTGTCAGAGAAGACAGCATCCAGGCAGTGATCGGTCATGCAGTGGGAAGATTATCCTGCCCTGTACGGCTTGGTACAGAACGGCGGCAGGCTTATGGATCCTGGCTTGGGGAACATGGAAAGGATCTGATGAAATTCTGTCTGACGGAGGACAGACCGGAAGCATTGGAGCAGATACTGAAACTGGATCTGTTTGATGAAGAACAGACCGGTATGATGCTGGAACTGGCTTTGCAGAAGAAAAAAGTGGAGTTTATCACGCTTCTGATGGAATATCAGGGGAGACGATTTGCAGAGGGCAGGAAGAAAAAGCGGTTTTTACTGTAGGAGGTATGGATATGGGTATCAATCTGTCCGAGCTGGGAAGAAAGATTCTGCTTGCATCCCGCAATGAACTGTATCTGTCCATGCGGTATATGGATCTGGCTTTTTCTGCTTTTTCTTATGCGCCGGATGGAGGCAATGGCTATGTGGGTACAGATGGAGAAACTATATTTTACCATACTCCTTTTCTGGCCGATTTGTATGAACGGGATCGTTTTCTGGTGAACCGGCTGTATTTGCATATGGTTTTACACTGTTTGTTCCGGCACCTGTGGAAAAGAAAAGACCGGGATCCCCGGTACTGGAATCTGGCCTGTGATATTGCAGCAGAATCGGTAATTGATGGAATGAATATCCGTGCTGTCCGTATGAAGACACCGGCCATAAGATTATATATTTATGAAGAACTTCATAAAACACAACGGGTTTTTACTGCAGAACGGATTTACAATGCACTTCGCCATCTGAAACCGGATGACAGGATGCTTGCCAGACTGGAAAGTGAATTTCTGGTGGATGACCACAATTACTGGTATAAGGAAAACAATAAGAAAAAACACCAGCAGCAGCAGAAACGCTGGGAGGATATCAGCAACAAAACACAGACAGAACTGGAAACCTACGGAAGAGAACCGGGGAAGGAAGCAGGAAGTCTTCTGGAAACGGTAAAAACCGAAAACAGGGAACGATATCAGTACAGAGAGTTTCTGAAGCGTTTTGCAGTTCTGCGGGAAGAACCGCAGATTGATATGGATTCCTTTGATTATGTGTTTTATACTTACGGACTGGAACTGTATGGAAATATGCCATTGATTGTACCGCAGGAATTCAGGGAAGTAAAGAAAATCGAGCAGTTTGTAATTGCCATTGACACATCCATGTCCTGTAAGGGAGAACTGATCCGGCAGTTTCTGACGGAAACCTGTTCTATCCTGAAAAGCAGTGAAACCTTCTTCCGGAAAATGGAAATTCATCTGATTCAGTGTGATGCCAGAATTCAGAAAGATGATGTGGTCCATAATGAAGAGGAATTGCAGAGATACATCGATTCCCTGTCCATAAAAGGCGGAGGAGGAACTGATTTTCGTCCGGTTTTTGAATACGTGGCGGGTCTTCGTCAGAAAGGACAGCTGGCTGAACTGAAGGGGCTGATTTATTTTACGGATGGGCAGGGAACATATCCCAGACGCGGTCCCGGGTATGATACGGTATTTGTTTTTGTCCGGGAGGCCGATGAAACAGAGGTGAAGGTTCCTGTGTGGGCAATGAAACTGATCCTGGAACCGGAAGATCTGGAATCGGAAGAGGAAAACAGGAAGCAGACGAAATACATATAATAACCATACAGGGAGGTGACAGGCATGCATATCAAACGTGCAAAGGAGGAAATACGCCATACCGTTCAGGCGTATCTGATGAAGGATGAATTTTCACAGTATGTGATTCCTGCTGTGCGGCAGAGACCGATTCTTCTGATCGGCCCGCCCGGCATTGGAAAAACAGCGATTATGGAGCAGATCGCGAGGGAATGCGGGATTGGTCTGGTATCGTATACCATTACCCATCACACAAGGCAGAGTGCGGTGGGACTTCCTTTCATTGAACATAAGGTGTATGATGGAAAGGAACAGGCAGTTACAGAATACACCATGAGTGAAATCATTGCGTCAGTATATGATCGAATTGAGCAGACCGGGCTGAAGGAAGGCATTCTGTTTATTGACGAAATCAACTGTGTGTCAGAAACGCTGGCACCTGTTATGCTGCAGTTTCTGCAGTGTAAGACCTTCGGTAACCGGAAAATTCCGGAGGGATGGCTGATCGTAACAGCAGGAAATCCGCCGGAGTATAACAAATCTGTCCGGGATTTTGATGTGGTGACACTGGATCGTGTAAAGAAAATAGATGTGACAGAGGATTATGCGGTCTGGAAAGAATATGCATATGAACAGGGAATTCATAACAGCATTCTGACCTATCTGGAAATAAAAAAAGAAAATTTTTATGAGATCGAGACAACACTGGATGGAAAGCGGTTTGTAACAGCCCGCGGCTGGGAAGATCTTTCTCATATTTTATATACATATGAAAAACTGAGTATTCCTGTGGATGAAGAACTGGTCATTCAGTATCTGCAGCACGGAAGAATTGCAAAAGATTTTGCGGCTTACTATGATTTGTACAATAAGTATAAATATGATTATAAAGTGGATGATATACTGAACGGAATCATTTCCGCCGGTGCACTGGAGAAACTGTGGCAGGCACCTTTTGATGAACGGCTCAGTGTTCTGGGACTGATTCTTGGACGTTTGAATGAACTGTTTACGGATGTTATGGAACGGGATGCGTATGTTTCAGAATTATATGAGGTCATGATCGAATTCCGTGAAAGTCTGGAAAATGAACAGGAAAAACTGAATACGGCCAATACAGGAGAAATTCTGGGACGCAGAAAAGCGATTGCGCTGCTGAGCCGGATTGCCGATAAACGGCATCATGATCTGGAAGATAAAAAACTGGCCGGATTGATTAACCGGCGGGAAGAACGCTGCAGCAGGAGAGTTCTTGCAGAACTGGAGAATGAACAGCATCTGCTGATGACAGCCGATTGTGATACGGCATCCGAGTCATTTGCCATGATCAAAGCCGGATTCAACAGAGAAACCGCGGGTCTGGAAGAGCAGACAGAACAGGTTTCCCAGTCATTGGAATATGCCTTTGATTTTGTGGAAAAAGCATTTGGCGAAGATCAGGAACTGGTGGTATTTATCACCGAACTTTCCCTGAGTTATTATGCAATCCGTTTTATCAGTGATAACGGATGCTCCAGATATTATCGTTATAATCGTTCTCTTCTTTCCGGTGAACAGCAGAGGGAAATTCTGCAGCAAATTGAAGAGATGCGAAAGACAAATGATTCATTATAGGAGGAAAAGGGAGAAAATATGGAACAGACAACCCTGAAAAGAGGTGCCGGAATTCTGCTTCCGGTATATGCGCTGCCGTCGCAGTACGGTATTGGTACACTGGGGCAGGAGGCATTGGATTTTATTGATTTTCTGAAAGAAAGCGGGCAGAAATACTGGCAGGTACTCCCTGCGGGACCCACCAGTATCGGGGACAGCCCCTATCAGAATTACTCTGCATTTGCCGGAAATCCTTATTTTATTGATCTGGAACTGCTCCGTCAGGAAGGACTTCTGAAGAAAAGCAATTATGAGAAACGGGATTGGGGCGGCCACCCCGGCTATGTGGATTATGGGCATATGTTTGAAAACCGTTTCAAAGTCCTGCGGATTGCTTTTGGAAACAGTAAGCACATGGAAACGGAAGCATATAAAAAATTTGAAGAGGACAATGCATTCTGGCTGGATGATTATGCTCTCTTTATGGCATTAAAGGGATATTTTGAAGGAAGCTGCTGGCTGGACTGGAAGGAGGATATCCGTCTTCACGAAGAAAAGGCGGTTGCACATTATCGGAAAAAACTGGCCTATGATATTGATTTCTGGAAATTTGTTCAGTTCAAATTCTTTGAACAGTGGGACAGGGTAAAATCCTATGCCAATGAAAATGGTGTGGAAATTATCGGTGATATGCCCATTTACGTGGCACTGGACAGTGCGGATACATGGGTATATTATGAACAGTTTCAGCTGGATGAAGGACACAATCCGGAGAAAGTTGCCGGTGTGCCGCCGGATGCATTTTCCGATGACGGACAGCTGTGGGGAAATCCTCTTTATAACTGGGAAGTGATGGAAAAAGATGGATTTACCTGGTGGAAGAACCGTATGAAAACAGCGGCAAAATTGTATGATGCAGTCAGAATTGACCATTTTATCGGTATTGTACGTTATTATGCAATTCCTGCCGGTTCTGAAAACGGTATGATTGGTGAATTCCACTGGGGACCCGGAAAGAAACTGACCGATGCCCTGATTGAAGCTGCCGGTGAAACAAAGATCGTGGCAGAAGATCTGGGTGTTATCATTGACGAAGTCCGTGAACTGAAAGCAGAAGCAGGTTTCCCCGGTATGAAAGTTCTGGAATTTGGTTTTGATTCGGATGAGAAAAATGATTATCTTCCGCATAATTATGAACCCAACAGTATCGTTTATGCAGGTACCCATGATAATGAGACACTGGCCGGCTGGCTGGACCATATCAGCGGTCATACAAAGGAACATCTGATGGACTATCTGGCCATCGCAGATGAAGAAGAGTATGAAAAAACAGCACTGGATAAAGTAATTCGTATGGCTTATGGAAGTGTCAGCAGCGTGGCCATTATGCAGATGCAGGATATTCTCGGACTGGGCAATGAAGCCAGAACCAACGAACCTTCCACCATTGGATATAACTGGAAGTGGAGATTGCAGCCGGGACAGCTGACAGAAAAACATGCAGCCTATCTGAAAAAACTGACGGTACTTTATCGCAGATAGGAAGCGGGAAGAAGGAACTGAACATGGAAACCAGAATCATAAATCTCAGGGAACTGGATCCCGAAGCGGCATCGGTGGTTTATGCAGAGGCGGCAGCAGTGATCCGAAGCGGCGGTATGGTTGCATTTCCCACAGAAACAGTATATGGGCTGGGAGCCAATGCACTGGATGAGGAGGCTTCTGCCAGAATCTATGCTGCAAAAGGAAGACCTTCTGACAATCCTCTGATTGCACATATTGCTGATAAAAAGCAATTGTATGAAATTGCAGAGTATGTACCGGATACGGCAGAACTTCTGATGAAAACCTTCTGGCCCGGTCCGCTTACCATGATTTTTCGAAAAAAGGAAATCGTCCCTTACGGAACCACCGGCGGACTGGACACCGTTGCCGTGCGTATGCCGGATCATCCGGTGGCTCTTTCACTGATTCGTGCAGCGGGTGTACCCATAGCGGCGCCCAGTGCAAATCTTTCAGGCAGACCCAGTCCCACCACAGCAGAGCATACAGCTGAGGATATGAACGGACGGATTGAAATGATCCTGGATGGTGGTCCCTGTGAAATCGGAATCGAATCCACGATTGTGGATATGACGGAAGAAATCCCGGTAATTTTACGCCCCGGCTATATTACACAGGAAATGCTCTGCCGATTGCTGGGAGAAGTAAAGGTGGATCAGGCACTGGATCCTTCCCGATGGAAGAATTTCCGACCGAAGGCACCGGGACAGAAATACAAGCATTATGCGCCTGAGGCGCCCATGACCCTGATTGAAGGGAATACAACCGATGTTGTAAAGAAAATTCTGGAACTGTCCGGAGAACGGATCAGGGAAAATAAGAAAGTGGGCATTATCTGTACGGATGAAACACAGGATTATTACAGCCAGGGTGTGATTCGGAGCATTGGAAGCCGGATCCGGATGGAAAGTGTTGCTCATAATCTGTATGATATTCTCAGAGCATTTGACGACATCGGTGTGGATATGATCTATTCGGAAGCATTTGATTTTGATGAACTGGGATATGCAATTATGAACCGTATGCTGAAGGCAGCGGGTCATAAAGTAATCCGGGCCGGCAAAACAGAGGAGGTAACAGATTGAAGCGATATCAGAAAGTTATTTTTGTGGGGGAGGATAATCTGTGCGAAAGCATCATGGCAGAAGCCATTATGCGCAGCATAACAGATGAACGCCCTCTGGAAATTCTGTCACGCGGTCTGGTGGTGCTTTTTCCGGAGCCGGTAAATTCAAAGGCGGTAACCATTCTGGAGAATAATAATCTGAAAGCCGGGAAAAACTACAGTCAGGAACTGAAAGAAACCGATATTACAGAAGATACACTGATTCTTGTTATGAAAGAAGCACAGGCTCAGAAGGTGAAAAATACATATCCGGATCTCTGTGATGTGGAACTTCTGAGAACCTTTGCAGGTTATCAGGGCGATATGATTCCCCCATCCGGTGATCTGGATAATTATCAGGAAGTTTATGAACACATCGATCTTCTGGTGAAGGCAGCAGCGCGTAAGATTTTTGAACCGATCGATCAGCAGACGGAGACAGAAGCTGAAATGGAGGAAGAAGAAATCCGGAAACAGGTGGGAGATGTTATCCGTCAGGTTTTTGAAGAGACAGTGGAAGAAGGGCTTCGGGAAGAGGTCAGCCAGATCACGGAAGAACAGAAGCTGCAGCACGAAAAGGAGCTGGAGGAGGAATACCTCAGCATTGTACAGAAAACAGCGGAGCGGGAAGCGGCCAGAGAGGCTGCAAAAGAAAGTGAGCTGTCAGAATACAAAATTCTGTATCAGGAAATAAAGGAAAAAAACAGCAGAACAGACCAGTCTTCAGAGGAATCAGAACCGGAGACAAAGGAAAATTAACAAAAAAATCAGCCTGCAAATAAAAAGTCAAGGCTAAATCAGAGAAGGAGAAAAAATATGATAGCATTTGGATGTGACCATGGTGGATTTGAACTGAAGGAAGAAATTCTGGCATACCTTGATAAAGAAGGAATCGAATATAAGGATTTCGGCTGCTATGACCGGACTTCCTGTGATTACCCGGATATTGCAAAACCGGTTGCAGAAGCAGTTGCCTCAGGAGAATGTGAAAAAGGTATTCTGGTCTGCGGCACCGGCATCGGTATTTCCATTGCGGCAAATAAAGTAAAAGGAATCCGCGCGGCACTTTGCGGGGACTGTTTCAGTGCACAGGCAACAAGAGAGCACAATGATGCCAATATTCTGGCCATGGGTGCCCGTGTCACAGGTCCCGGGCTGGCAGTAAAAATCGTGGATACATTCCTGCATACTGATTTTTCCAATGATGAAAGACATATCAGACGTATTGCGAAAATCGAGGAGTAATGAAATTCCCGATTGATAATTTATGTAAAAATTGAACAGAGGATTGATCGATGGAAATGAGACCTGTTTCAGATGTGAAAAAATCTGCAAAACGGACAGACTACATATCCTGGGATGAATATTTTATGGGGGTGGCTCAGATGGCCGCCCTCCGTTCAAAAGATCCCAATACACAGGTGGGTGCCTGCATTGTCAGTGCATCCAATAAAATTCTGTCCATGGGATACAATGGGTTTCCGATGGGATGTTCCGATGATGAATTTCCGTGGAATCGGGAAGGAGACCCTTACGATAACAAATATTTTTATACGACCCACAGCGAACTGAATGCTATTCTCAATTACCGGGGCGGAAGTCTGGAAGGAAGCATTCTTTATGTGACACTGTTTCCCTGCAATGAATGTGCAAAAGCAATTATTCAGGCAGGAATCCGCACAGTTGTGTATAGTGATGATAAATATGGAAATACTCCTTCTGTAAGAGCATCACGCCGCATGTTTGATGCTGCAGGTGTGACTTATCGTGAATATACAAAAACCGGTCGGAGAATTATGATTGAATTATAAAAAAATCTTATAAAAAACTCTATTTAGATATATTATTCTTATTTTTGATTGGGGATTGTACTAAAATATGTACAAAATAGCAAAATCTTACCAGAACAACATTTTTGAGATAGACAAAAAAGAATAAGATGATATAATAAAGACAGGTTTTCGATTGTAATATCTTGTTAAAACTATGTAAAAATTTCATTTTTGTTTGTTCAATATAACGATAGTTATGAAAAGACACTGGTTGAACATTATTAAAAAACAACATTTTTTTGTGCTGTTGAACCAAGGTGGTAAATTGAGATAAATGGATGGAAAGAAAGTTTTGTTATGATATTACAAAAAGATGCGTTAAAAAAAGTGTGTTTTGGAATAACAGCATATTTTCATTTATACAGCAGAGGGGGAGTTCTGTTTTGAAAAAGCGAGGAGCGGTTGCCAGATGTCTGCTGATGATTACACAGGTCAGCATTACACTGCTGGCGCCGATTATTCTTTGTACGGGAGCAGGAATATGGCTTGACCACCGCTTCGGGTGGCATATAACGGTTGCTCTTCTGATTCTGGGTGTGATTGCGGGCGGAAAAAATGCGTATACACTGGTGTCCCGCATGATCCGGGAAATGGTAAGGGAGAGTACGTATGACAGGTAATAACTGGATTCGATATACCAGACGGACTTTGATGGAGATGTGGATGGGAATCGGGATCTTCGGATTGGTGGGTGTACTGGTCATATTGTTTCTTCCCATGGAAAAACTTCCGGCTATTCTCGCATATCTTCTGGGAGTGCTCATGAGTATTGGGGCGGTGACACACATCGCATATATTACAGAGCTGACGATGGATATGCACAGTGTCGGTCAGGCACAGAAATACACGATCACCAGATATCTGGTGAGAATGGTGATATATGCTGCTGTCATTATTGCAGCATATTATACTTCATATCTAAATATACCGGCTTTGGTCATCGGTTTATTCGGAACGAAAGCTGGAGCATATTTACAGCCGCTCATGCATCGTTTCCTGGAATGGAGGCACGAGAAGGTATCTATAAAAAATGAAAGGGGTGAGTAACATAGGAGCAATCATGTACAGCTCGGAAGATCTGGGGTATATGATCAAGGGTCTGATATCCTATGAGGTTGGGGGACAGACTCTCTGGATCACTACAACTCATGTCAGCCAGCTTATCATTACAATCGTTCTGATCATTGTCGCTTTTGCCGTGCGAAACCGGATGAAGAAAGCTGAGGAAGTACCAGGAACTTTCCAGTGTCTCTGTGAAGCAGTCGTTGAGATGCTTGACAATATGGTCATTACGAATATGGGTGCAAGAGGCAGAAAGTATTGTAACTACATCATTACGCTGTTTATTTTCATTCTGGTCAGCAACATCGGAGGTGTCTTCGGTCTGCGTTCGCCGACAGCGGATTATGGTGTTACTCTTATGCTGGCACTGGTGACATTTGTGCTGATTCATTACAATGGTATCAGGCATCAGAAACTGGAGTACTGGAAGGGATATCTGGATCCGTTCCCTGTTTTCCTGCCGGTTAATATCATCAGTGAATTCGCAACACCGGTTTCATTGTCGTTGCGTCTTTTTGCCAACATGGTTTCCGGCACGTTAATTATGGCATTGTGGTATGGTTTAATGCCGTTATTATTCAAACTCGGACTCCCTGCCGCATTGCATGTTTATTTTGATTTGTTCTCGGGTGCAATTCAGACATACGTATTCTGTATGCTGACGATGATTTTTGTATCCCAGAGATTCCCGGAAGAGTAGATTGTTTCCGGGTGAAAGGCTGATATCCTGATAAGAGGATATTTGTCTGAGGTATGTACGTCACAAATGCTGCAGTTTTTCAGCAGAAACTTACAGTAATTCATTTTTAGGAGGAATTAGTTATGAATATTAGTGGACAGGATTTAATTTATGCATGTTCAGCTATTGGCGCAGGTATCGCTTTGATTGCCGGTGTTGGTCCTGGTATCGGTCAGGGTTATGCAGCTGGTAAAGGTGCAGAAGCAGTAGGTAGAAATCCCGGTGCAAAAGGCGATGTTATGACAACCATGCTGTTAGGTCAGGCGGTTGCCGAAACAACAGGTCTGTATGGTCTGGTAGTTGCAATCATCTTAATGTTCGTACATCCTTTCGGCTGATCCACAACATCTGGTTGGCAGATAGCGATCAGAAAAAAGAAAGGAGGGATATAGTTAGATGGAGCGACTATTTGGATTGGATTTTCAGTTGCTGCAGGACGTTCTGATTACCGGTATTAACCTCTTTATTCTGTTCTTTGTTTTTTCCTATGTTTGTATCGATATGGTTCGTGATTTCATTCACAAACGTCAGGAAAAAATCAGAGGAGAGCTGGAGTTTGCCGCTGCAGAAAAGAAAGATGCTGTTGCTTTAAAAGAAGAATATGATGCAAAACTGAAAAATATTAATGCAGAAGCTGATGAAATTCTGGATGCTGCACGCAAGAAAGCGCTGAAACAGCAGAATGATATCATTGATCAGGCGAAGCAGGAAGCTGCAAGAATCCTTGCACGGGCTGAGAATGAAATCGAGCTGGAGAAGAAGAAAGCGCTGGAAGATGTAAAGCAGGAAATGATTTCAATTGCATCTTTGATGGCAGCCAAAGTCGTTGCTGCCAATATTGATACAACGATCCAGGATTCTATGGTGGACGAAACCCTTAAAGAAATAGGTGAGAATACATGGCTAAGCTGATATCAAAGACATATGGCGATGCGCTTTTTGATATTGCTGTAGAAAATAATAAAACCGATGTATTCTTTGAGGAAGTAAAAGGGCTGAAAAAAGTTTTCACGGAGAATCCGGAGCTTTTAAAGTTCCTCGGACATCCGGATATTGAATTATCAGAAAAGGTAACAACGGCAGAAAAGATTTTTGAAGGCAGAATTTCCAGTGAAATTGTAGGTCTTCTGCGAATCGTTGTTATGAAAGGAAGATCTTCCGAACTGATTAATATTCTGGATTATTTTATAGCAAAAACCAAGGAATTCAAAAAGATTGGTGTTGCCAGCGTAACTTCTGCCGCAGAACTTTCTGATGCGCAGAAGAAAAAAATTGTAGAGAAACTGCTGTCCTCTACAGCTTATAAAGAATTTGAGATGATCTACAAGGTTGATCCCGAATTGATTGGCGGAATCGTGATCCGCATTGGCGACCGTGTAGTAGACGGCAGTGTCAGAAGCAAACTTTTAAATCTGAAGAGGGAGTTAGGTGACATACGTCTGGCTTAGGGATTACAGATAAAAGTTTTGTGGAGAGGTATTCTGACAGAGGCGGCGTAGAACCGCAGTAATATATGAAAGAAGGTGCGAAAACCCCATGAATTTAAGACCGGAAGAAATCAGCTCTGTGATTAAGGAACAGATTGGCCGATATGCTTCAAAACTGGAAGTATCAGATGTCGGTACAGTTATTACGGTTGGTGATGGTATCGCACGTGTTTACGGACTTGAAAAGGCTATGCAGGGCGAGCTGCTTGAGTTCCCCGGCGATGTATATGGCATGGTATTAAACCTTGAAGAAGATAACGTTGGTGTTGTACTGTTAGGTTCTGCCAACAATATCAATGAAGGTGATACAGTTAAGACAACAGGCCGCGTTGTAGAAGTTCCTGTCGGTGATGCACTTATGGGTCGTGTAGTAAACCCTCTGGGTCAGCCTATTGATGGAAAGGGCCCGATTATCACTGATAAGCATCGTGTAATCGAACGCGTTGCTCCTGGTGTTATTTCAAGAAAGTCTGTAGATACGCCGTTACAGACCGGTATCAAAGCGATTGACGCGATGGTTCCCATCGGACGCGGACAGCGAGAATTAATCATCGGTGACCGTCAGACCGGTAAGACAGCTATCGCAATTGATACAATTATTAACCAGAAAGGCAAGAACTGTAAGTGTATCTATGTTGCTATCGGGCAGAAAGCTTCTACCGTAGCATCTCTGGTTAATACGTTAAATGAATATGGTGCAATGGACTATACCACTGTTGTTGCTTCAACAGCCAGCGAACTTGCACCCTTACAGTATATTGCTCCTTACGCCGGTGTAGCAATCGGTGAAGAGTGGATGGAAAAGGGAGAAGACGTACTCATTGTTTACGATGACCTGTCCAAACATGCTACAGCATATCGTACACTCTCCCTGCTGCTGAGAAGACCTCCGGGACGTGAAGCATATCCCGGTGACGTATTCTATCTGCATTCAAGACTGTTAGAGCGTGCTGCCCGTCTTTCAGACAAACTGGGTGGCGGTTCCATTACAGCTCTGCCTATTATTGAAACTCAGGCTGGTGACGTTTCTGCGTATATTCCTACCAATGTAATTTCCATTACAGACGGTCAGATTTATCTGGAAACAGAAATGTTCAATGCCGGTTTCCGTCCGGCCATCAATGCAGGTCTGTCTGTATCACGAGTAGGTGGTTCTGCACAGATCAAGGCGATGAAGAAGATTGCCGGCCCGATTCGTATTGACCTGGCTCAGTACCGTGAACTTGCTTCCTTCGCACAGTTCGGTTCCGATCTGGATGCGGATACAAAGGAAAAACTGGATCAGGGTGCGCGAGTTAAGGAAATTTTAAAACAGCCTCAGTATTCTCCTCTGGGAGTTGAATATCAGGTTATCATCATTTACGCTGCCACACAGAAATTCCTGCTGGATATCGCCGTAGAAGATGTACTGAGATTCGAAAAGGAACTGTTCGAGTTCATCGATACCAAGTATCCTGAACTGCCCGAAAAGATCCGTACTGAAAAGGCACTTACTCCTGAAATCGAGACACTCTTGGTTAACGTAATCAAAGAGTTCAAAGCTGAGTTCAAATAATAACAGGAAGCAGGTGATCTTATGGCCACAATGAGAGAAATCAAACGGAGAAAAGAGAGTATTCAGAGTACCCAGCAGATTACCAAGGCGATGAAGGTAGTTTCCTCGGCGAAATTGCAGAAAGCCAAGGCAAAAGCTGAAAATACTCATGCTTATTTTGAGCATATGTATGCTACTGTTTCCTCCATGCTGGCTAAATCGGGAACGATTGATCATCCTTACCTCAAAGCAGGACAGTCAGAGAAAAAAGCTATTATTGCCATCACTTCCAACAGAGGTCTGGCAGGCGGCTATAACTCAAACATTGTAAAGCTGATTACAGGAAGCGATTTCAAAAAAGAGGATATTATCTTATACACCATTGGTCGTAAAGGCCGTGACGTGCTGAAGGGAAAAGGTTTTGAAATTGCAGGTGACTATTCAGACGCCATCGAAGCACCTTTATATCAGGATGCTGTGGATGTGGGCAAAGATGTTCTGGCTAAATTTGCAGCCGGTGAGATTGGCGAGATTTATCTTGCTTATACACACTTTAAGAATACAGTTGTTCACATTCCGAAGATGATCAAGCTTCTTCCTGTGGATATCTCCGCAGCAGGTGCCGGTGAATCAGAAGCTGATAACAAAGCTATGATGAACTATGAACCCAATGAAGAAGAAGCTCTGGATGCCATCATTCCCAAGTATATCTACAGTCTGATCTACGGCGGCATGAATGAAGCGGTTGCTTCAGAAAACGGTGCCCGTATGCAGGCTATGGATAATGCAAGCAGCAATGCAGAGGCTATGATCGAATCCCTGTCACTGTTATACAACAGAGCAAGACAGTCCTCGATTACCCAGGAATTAACAGAAATTATCGCAGGTGCGGATGCCGTAGGCTGATGCCCTTATATAGTCACTAAATTAAAGGAGTTTAGAGAATATGGCAGAGAAAAATATCGGCAAGATTACCCAGATTATCGGCGCCGTATTGGATATCAAATTCAATACCGGCTGTCTGCCGGAAATCAACGATGCCATCAAAGTTCCGTTAAAGAGCGGTGCCAATCTTACTGTAGAAGTTGCTCAGCATCTGGGTGACGATACAGTTCGTTGTGTATCCATGGGGCCCACAGATGGTCTGGTTCGTGGTATGGACGCAATTGCGACAGGTGCTCCTATCACGGTACCCGTTGGTGAAAATACACTGGGACGAATCTTCAACGTTCTTGGTGAACCGATTGATGAAAAGCCGGCTCCTGAAGCAAATATCTACTTACCGATTCACAGACCTGCTCCCACATTTGAAGAGCAGGCGACCTCCACAGAAATGCTGGAAACCGGTATTAAAGTCGTAGACCTTCTTTGCCCTTATCAGAAGGGTGGTAAGATCGGTCTGTTCGGTGGTGCCGGTGTAGGTAAGACCGTATTAATTCAGGAACTGATTCACAATATTGCAACAGAGCACGGCGGTTACTCCGTATTCACCGGTGTAGGCGAACGTACTCGTGAAGGTAATGACCTTTACTACGAAATGTCTGATTCAGGCGTTATCGAAAAAACAACCATGATCTTCGGTCAGATGAACGAGCCTCCGGGAGCACGTATGAGAGTTGGTCTGACAGGTCTGACGATGGCAGAATATTTCCGTGATCAGGGTGGTAAGGACGTATTGTTATTCATTGACAACATCTTCCGTTTTACCCAGGCTGGTTCCGAAGTATCCGCGCTGTTAGGCCGTATGCCTTCAGCGGTAGGTTATCAGCCCACACTGCAGACAGAAATGGGTGCCCTTCAGGAACGTATTACTTCCACAAAGAATGGTTCCATTACATCGGTACAGGCTGTATACGTACCTGCCGATGACTTAACTGACCCTGCTCCTGCAACTACATTCGCACATCTGGATGCAACAACCGTATTATCACGTTCCATCGTAGAACTTGGTATTTACCCCGCGGTAGATCCTCTTGGTTCTACATCCCGTATTCTGGATCCTCGTATTGTAGGTGAGGAACACTTCCGTGTAGCCCGCGGTGTACAGGAAATTCTGCAGAAATACAATGAACTGCAGGATATCATCGCAATCCTTGGTATGGACGAACTTTCCGAAGAAGAAAAGGTTATCGTAGCAAGAGCAAGAAAGATTCAGAGATTCCTGTCTCAGCCTTTCAATGTAGCAGAACAGTTTACCGGTCTGCCCGGACGTTACGTTCCGATCAACGAAACAATTCAGGGCTTCAGTGAAATCCTGGCCGGTAAGTATGATGATATTCCCGAAGGCTGCTTCCTGAATGCAGGTAACATTGATGACGTTATTGCCCGTGTTAAGAAATAAGGGGGTATAACGTATGGCAGATATGTTTACTGTAAAGGTAATCACACCTGACCGTGTATTTTATGAAGGCGAAGTAAGCATGGTTGAGCTGAAGACCACAGAAGGTGATATCGGTGTATACAAGAACCATATCCCCATGACCTGTATCGTTGCTCCCGGCGTACTGAACCTGTATGAGGCAGCGGGTGTGAAAAAAGCAGCTCTGCATACCGGATTTGTTGAAATCCTTCAGGATCAGGTAACAATCCTTGCAGAAGTTGCAGAATGGCCCGAAGAAATCGATAAAAACCGTGCTGAAGAAGCAAGAATCCGAGCTGAGCGCAGACTCTCCGGCAAGGATGGTTCCATCGATGTGGCCAGAGCAGAGCTGGCATTGAAGAAGGCTCTGCTGCGTATCAAGCTGAGCAGCTAATTCTGATATTAGCTGCGGTATATCCACAGGCTGGATGAGGCCATTGGATGATTTACAACACATACAGGCGGTATCATGGCATATGCTGAGGTATCGCCTGTTTTTTTGAATATGTTAAGAAGCCGACTGTACCTTTTACGGATGCAGCCGGCTTCTATAATAATGTGAGGGAAAGCTTGGGAAAGAACTGCTTTTGCCGTCGTATGACAACAACAAAGGGGACAACTATCGCCTGATAGTTATCCCCTTTGATAACAGCTATTTCTTGATTCACATTATACGCCATAAGAAAGAAAAGTCAATAAAAGTTCCGATTTTTACAGGAACGAGAGATTGGCTCTGAACAGCAACAAGAATTTTACTCCTCCATTTGTGAAAAATCTCCTGACCGGAAGCGGTTACAGAATATTTTCTACAGAAATACCTATTGTTTTAATATTAGTACATATGATAAAATACATGTAAATACATTTTGTGAAAAATCGGATAAACCTGTCAGCAGAAGAGAAAGGGACAGGCGGAGGTAAGAATGAAACAGATACGTTTAAAAGCAATGGCGAAGATTAATCTTGGCCTGGATGTGGTCCGGAGACGGGAGGATGGTTATCATGAAGTTCGTATGATCATGCAGACGGTCAATTTGTATGACAAGCTGGTGATAACCGTATGTGAAGAACCGGGCATCCGATTGACGACCAATCTTGGATTTCTTCCGGTGAATGAGGATAATCTCATTTATAAGGCAGCCAGACTTCTGATGGATGAATATGATATAAAAAAGGGCGTTGATATTCAGCTGCAGAAGTTCATTCCGGTGGCGGCCGGCATGGCTGGAGGAAGTACGGATGCAGCAGCAACATTGATCGGTATGAATCGGTTGTTTCGCCTGAATCTTTCCAGACAGCAGCTGATGGATTACGGAGTAAAGCTTGGTGCTGATGTACCGTATTGTATCGCCGGAGGAACAGCATTATCAGAAGGAATCGGTGAAATACTGACTCCTCTGCCGGATGTTCCGAAGGGATATGTGCTGGTGGCGAAACCGGGAATCAATGTTTCCACCAGGTTTGTATATACCAATCTGAAGCTGAACGAAGAGACTGAGCATCCGGATATTGATGCACAGATTGAAGCCATAAAAGAACAGGATTTCAGAAAAATGGCCGGTCTCATGGGCAATGTACTGGAAACGGTAACCATACCTGCCCATCCGATTATTCAGGAAATCAAAGATTTTATGATGACTGAAGGGGCGGTAAATGCCATGATGAGCGGCAGCGGTCCCACTGTATTTGGATTATTTGAAGATAAGCAGCTGGCGGAAAAAGCCTGTGAAAAACTGAGAGAATCCAGACTGGCGAAGATGGTATTTTTAACCACTTTTATCGGTCAGAATCCCTATGCATAAAGCAATCAGAAAAGATTTCACATGAAAAAGCGGGTATTGCAGAAAGAAAGGATACCTGCAGTTGTTGGAGGAGAAAAAGCGATGGTAGAAGATCTGCAATTATTGATGGAAGAAAACATACCGCTGCGCGATGCAGTGTTTGAAACCTTGCGTGAAGCAATTTTAAAAGGAGTCCTTGCTCCCGGGCAGCATCTGATGGAGATGCAGCTGGCAAATCAGCTGGGAGTCAGCCGTACTCCGGTGCGTGAAGCCATTCGTATGCTGGAACTGGAGGGGCTGGTGAATATGATTCCCCGAAAAGGTGCCCGTGTGGCAGCTATTTCCGAAAAAAGTCTTTCAGATGTACTTGAGGTTCGCCGTGCAATGGAAGAGCTAAGTGTACGGCTTGCATGTAAGCGTATGGATCACAAGGATATGGAAAAACTGGATCAGATTAATCAGCAGTTTATCCGTGCATGCCAGACGGATGATGTGGTTCAGATTGCCAGAATTGACGAGAGTTTTCATGGTGTTATTTATGAAGCGGCGGATAATGCAAAACTGCTTCAGCTGCTGAGTCAGATGCAGAATCAGATGTATCGTTATCGTATTGAATATATAAAAATGAAAGAAAGACGTCAGATTCTGGTGGAAGAACACAAAAAAATCATCTATGCCCTGGCAAGGAGAAACTCCGAAGAGGCAGCGGAAGCCACCCGTATCCATATCTCCCACCAGGAGCAGTATGTGATGTCTGAAATTCAGAGCAAACGGTCGATCTAATCACTGAATAAAGTATAGTACAGGTCTTCGAATACTTCAGCAATTTTTAGTTGAAAGGTGACACCTTCATTCAGGGCACTGAAATCAGCTTCAGAAAGAGATTTCTGAAGCTTTTTTTCTGCTTCTTCAGAAAAAGACGCTGTGGTTTCATCTGTAAAACAGAGGGAAGGATAGAGCACACACCACCAGTTTTTGCCCTTTCCTTCACCCAAAGTAACCAGAAGTGTATCATAGCTGCCCGGCGGAAAGGTGAGATTTCCATAGGTTCGGATGGGAAACAGACTTCCGGTTAACTGAACCGTACATTCTGTTTGGGAAGAACCGGTCAATTCATTCAGAATGCTGTCGGCTTCCTGCTGAATCCAATTCATATTTTCCCGGATCCGTGCAGAGGCTTCTTCTTTGGAAGTGCAGGTATCCAGCAAGGGTTTCAGAGACTGACATAATCTGTTTTTTACAGACAGTTTCAATTCCTGATCCTCTTTCTGATTGCTGTTGGCAATTACCCGCAGCCGCAGAACCGAATCAGAAATGGATTCTGCCTGTGCATATACCGGAAGGCTCTGCAGCAGCATGGCATGGAGAGTCACGACAGCAAGCAGCAGAATCATTAAAATAAGAGAAGAACTATATTTAAAACGGACGGTTTTACCTGATTTTTTCATTGTTTATACTCCTGACTGAATGTTTCTGTAAGAAGTATTGACCGAAAAAGAGAGGTATAAACCGTCCGTTATAAATTAATCTTCTTTTTTCTTTTTCATATTTCTGATTTTTTTCAGAATCTTCTTTGCCGCAGGCATTGCATTTTCAATAAAGGTATATGCAAGGGGGCGGAATACATAGCGGTATTCACCGACGAATTCTGTGAATTCTGCATTGAAACCGCTTTTGAAACGATACAGACCATAAAGGTGATTGTCTTCGCTCCGATCACCGGAGATTCCGCGAAAATCGTAGATGCGGCAATTTTTTTCCACCGCCCAGCGGATCATTTCCCACTGAAGCAGGTAGTTGGGCATCAGATTGCGGTGGGAGTTGGAAGATGCACCATACATGTACCACACCTTGTCATACAGCCAGCATGCGATGGTGCCGGCAATGGGTTCTCCTTCTGCACTGTATGCCATATACAGACGGCAGTTTTCTCCAAGGTTGTCCAACATATCTGCAAAATACTGGGCCGGACGGATCATGAACTCATCTCTGGCACCGGTTTCCTTCATAATACGATGAAAGTCCGGTACAGCCTCTTTACCACAGATTTTTACAACCACGCCTTTTTTCTTTGCAAGACGGATGTTGTAGCGGGTCTTGGGTTTGAACATGGCCATGACCTCATCTTCGGTTTTGCCCTGAATATGAAGCATCATAACATACTGGGGCTGGATATTTTCGAAATTAAGAGCTTTGGGTGCAAGAATAAATCCGAGGTCTTCCATATGTTTCATAAATGTGGTTTCTTCGAATGTAACATCGGGATCCAGTTTCAGCACATAGCATCGGAACTGTTTTGCCAGATCCTTTGCTCCCTTCAGCAGTTCTGCGAGAGTTTCTTTGTCATTGATATCACAGACAGGGCCGCGGGCTGCATACATTAATGTATAGGGAGTAGCAGGAATCTTACGGATCAGTACGGACATGGCACCGATGATTTCACCGGCATCATTACGAACAAGAATTGCACGGAAGGTCCAGAAGGGCTTCTGTTTGCTCCATGCATAGGTCTGAAGGATCTCCCCTTTGGGATGATGGGATACAAATTCTTCAAATTCCTCATGATTCTCGGGTCCTATAATTTCATACATGGTAAAATAACTCCTTTTTATGTTAAACGCTCTGATATGTGTATTTATCTGATCATAGTCAGGTTATCTCAGTCAGAGAAGATTTCCACCTCTGTCGGTGGTAAGCAATAAGCATCGATTCGAATTCATATGGTTGGTATTAAACCAGTTCTTTCCTAATAGAAGGATGTACAAACAGGGGATTAATATGGAATGTAACGATATCCCCCTCTTCAAAACCGGTGTCAGTCAGATCGATCATAATATGTGCAACCCCGCTTCTGCCCACATAGGGTACACGTTTTTTCTGGCCGGTCAGGCGGCTGGTAACCAGAACCGTTTTCTGATAACGCTTTGGAAGTAGTTTTACTGCCAGCAGATGGATGATGCCATGGAGCAGCGGTTCCGGATTGTCGGCATATCCCAGCATAATGCCGTCTCCGTGACCGGCACGAACCAGCCCCAGGCGGGAATCCTGTTTCAGAACGGCACAGGCCTGATAACCGATGGTACTTCCTTTGGGAAGTTCATTAATCTGACAGATGGGTGCCTCCAGCCAGACGGAATCCTTCAAAGAACTTCCGCCCCGGGCACATTTACCGATTATGGCAGAACCGCATCTTACAGCATCCAGTCCCAGAGTTCCCAGTGACATGGTGGCTGCAGAATTACAGATATGGCGGATACCGGGATCAATTCCCTGTTTCTTTAAGGTATCGGCTGCTGCCAGTAGACGGGAAAGCTGAAGCTTTGCCTCTTTTTCATAGCCGGAAGGTTTTCCGTTCAGATGACTGTAGCAGCCTTCAATTTTCAAATAGGAAGGGAGCATGGTCAGATCTGGAATCTGATTCCACAGAAAACCGTAGCGGCCCATGCCGGTTTCAATGGCAATATGGACGCGGGGAGTCAGTCCGGTTTCATCGGCAGCTGTTTTCAGAACCACGGCCTGTTTCATGCTGCCCAGCATAAAAATAATATCATTTTGCAAAAGAGTCCCGGCTTCTTCCGCATCATAGGAAGGAGACATCAGAAGAATATCCTCTTTGCATCCGAAACGCCGCAGTGCATATGCTTCCTCTGCATTGGTTACGGCATAAAAATCAATGTTCTGTTCTTTCAGAATACGGTATTCACGTTCCAGTCCCATGCCGTAGCCGTTTTCCTTGACCACAGCAATCAGCCGGGCGGAACCGATCTTATCACGGATCACCCCCACATTGTGGGCAATGGCGGCTGCATCGACTTTCATGACTGTCTGTTTCTGAAAGACAAGATTTCCAGAGTTGAGATTTCCATCAGAATTCATGTATATTCCTTACTTTCCGGTGATGTAAACGGTTAAAAAGCAGTTAGACGGTGCCTGACTGCTACAACGATTATATAGGCTCTTTTCTGGTTTTGCAAGTGTGAACAGCACTTTTTACAGGACAAACCGCAGGAATTGCGTTTCTGAATCGATACTACTTGAATTCTATTTTGAATCTGTGTAAAATAAAAACGGTCTGACCGGTAAAATGAAAAAGATTTTGCAATGTCAGATTGGATATTTGAATTCGGAGCATTCGGTGCCGGCTGAATGATTCCATTTAGTGATATGATTTTTGGAGGAAATAAGATGAGCAGATCATGTGTTGCAGTAATATTTGGAGGTTGCTCCTCTGAGCACGAAGTTTCCTGTGTATCCGTACAGACAATTATCCGGGCAATCAATCCGGAAAAATATGATATAATTTTAATCGGTATTACAAAAGAAGGACGCTGGCTGAAAGCAGAGTCGCTTGAAGACATCGCATCGGGTACATGGTACCACAGCAAAGTCAGAGCCATGATTGTTCCTGACAGAGAAATTCATGGTGTAATGTTATGTGAAGAAGGAAAGACCCCTTCCTTTGTAAAAGTGGATATAGCTTTCCCGGTTCTTCATGGCTTAAATGGTGAAGACGGAACCATTCAGGGGTTATTTGAACTGGCAGGTATTCCTTATGTTGGATGCGGCATTTTTGCCAGTGCAGCAGGTATGGATAAATTCTATACGAAAATTGTAGCAGCTCTTACGGGCGTACGTCAGGCTGCATATACTCCCATCATTGCGGAAAAATTTATGGAAAATATGGATAAATACCTGAATCGCGTGGAAGAGGAACGGACCTATCCGGTATTTGTAAAGCCCTCCCGTGCAGGATCTTCCCAGGGGGTATCCAAGGCACACAACAGAGAGGAACTGAAGGAAGCGATTCTTCTGGCGGCAAAACATGACCGTAAAATCCTTGTGGAAGAAACCATTGTGGGAAGAGAAATCGAATGTGCAGTGCTTGGCACCTCTTTTGACGCGCAGGCCAGTGGTGTCGGAGAGGTTCTGGCAGGCGATGAGTTCTATACTTATGAAGCAAAATACAGTAATCCGGAATCGAAGACAGTGATTGATCCGGAAATGAATCCGGAAACCGTAGAGGAAATCCGCCGGTATGCGGTAAAGATTTTCAAGGTTCTGGATGGATTCGGACTTGCCAGAGTGGATTTCTTTGTATGTAAAGATGGATCGGTTGTATTTAATGAAATTAATACACTGCCCGGATTTACTTCCATCAGTATGTATCCCATGCTGTGGGAAGCACGGGGAATCAATCGGGAGGAACTGGTTGACCGACTGATTTCCATGGCAGCAGAGAGAAAATAGGTATTTTCAGATACCAGTATGCCTCACTTTAATTGAAACAGAAAGTTAATTAACGTGAGGCATACTAAGCGGGGATTGCAGGAATATACGGAGGAAAAAATGAGAGAGGTTTTACTGACAGTTCATGGGTGTCATAAGGAAAAGGAAGGAGAATGGGAAGGTATCGAGGTGACCACAACGGGTTCCCTTTACGATAAAAATAATTCTCTCTTTCTTCTTTATGATGAAGTGATGGGTGAAGATGAGGCTGATATCAGCCATAACCGGGTGAAAATCGAGCAGAATCCACTGCAGATTTCCATTACGAGAACCGGTGCCATAGCAAATTGTATGACGTTCAGTGAAGGATATGTGGAACAGTCCACCTACGGAACTCCATTCGGCAATATGGTGATGGAGATTCGCACAAAGGAAGTCCGTTTCGATCAGAATGCAGAGGGATTTCATATTTATATTGTTTACGATCTGGTAATGGATTATGATTATGCTTCTTCCAGTAAAATTCAGATCGACGGAAAATTCATTTAAAACCGCAGATGCAGAAAATAAAAAAGACAGGATATGTATGGATATCCTGCCTTTTTTATGAAATAAAACTTATGCATCTTTTTTTCTGAATCTGGAGAAGAAGCCCTTCTTTTCAGGAACCGGAAGCAGGGTGCCGCGAACGGGTTTTGCAGCTGTCATATAGATGCCGCTGCAGGTGGCTTTCAGTTCTTTCTTTAAAGGAAGCTGATCAAACAGCTTGTCTTCACAGATCATATTCATAATCTTGGGACCGACCTTTACTTTTACAACGGAAATTCTGGAACGTTTCAGATACCAGGGGGTCTGTTCCAGAACCTGTTTGGGAAGCATGGTGGCTTCTTTGATCTTCATACGTTTTTTATCCACCACCATCAGATTGACTGTCTGGGCCATGGATTCCATCATAGCCTGCTGTTCGGTCTGTTTCTTTTCCAGACGTTTGCCGATAAAGTAAAGTACACCAAGGATAACAGCGCCAATAGCAAGAGTAACTATCAGACCTATCCAGAAATGATTCATAGGGAATTCCTCCTTAATATATTCATACATAGATTTTTATATTATATCATCCACTTTGGATAGTTGCAATCGTTAATTCTGCAATAAGAAATAAAAAATAAAAAAATACGAAAAAGTTCCAAAAAAGTTTTCAGAAATTGTTTGACATAACTTACCATAAATGATATAGTGTAGAGTGCGTTATTGAAATGATAGAATGCCCGAGTGTGCTTTGCTGCAGATATGGTGCGGCGGATCAGACGTCCATGGACTGCAGACAGGGTGCAAACAGGTTTTTTAGTTAGAATTAGGGGTGAAAGATCAATGGAGAAAAACAGAATACGACCGGTCGAAGCCGGTAAAAGCATTCGAATGAGTTATTCCAGAAAAAAAGACGTTATCGAGATGCCCAATCTGATTGAAATTCAGCGTAATTCCTATCAGTGGTTCCTGACAGAAGGTCTGAAGGAAGTTCTGGATGATATCTCACCCATTTCAGATTTCAGCGGCAACATGAATCTGGAATTTGTAGACTTTGTACTTCGTACTGATAATATCAAGTACACCATCGAAGAATGCAAGGAGAGAGATGCAACATATGCAGCTCCTTTATGGGTTACTGTGCGTCTGAAGACTGCTGCAGAAGACAGCGAAAGTGAAATCAAAGAAACGACTCATGATGTTTATATGGGTGAGCTTCCGCTTATGACAGACACCGGTTCTTTTGTCATCAATGGTGCTGAGCGAGTTATCGTAAGTCAGCTGGTTCGTTCTCCTGGTATCTATTATGATATGACTCATGATAAGCTGGGAAGCAATGAGTTATACTCATGTACCGTTATCCCCAACAGAGGTGCATGGCTTGAATACGAAACAGATGCCAACGATGTATTTTATGTACGTGTTGACAGAACCAGAAAAGTACCCGTTACTGTACTGATCCGTTCTTTACTTGGTGAAGGACATGCAAGTGACGAAGATATATATGAACTTTTCGGTCATGAACTGAAGATTGAAAAGAGTATTGAAAAAGAACCCACCAGAAAAAATGAACACGGTGAAGACATCAGAGACTATAAGAGTGGTGTTCTTGAACTGTATAAGAAGATTCGTCCAGGTGAACCGCCTTATGTTGAAAATGCTGCCAGCCTGATTGAAAGCATGTTCTTCGATTCCAGAAGATACGATCTGGCAAAGGTGGGCCGCTATAAATTCAATAAAAAGCTGCATATGAAGAATCGTATTGTCGGTCGTATTCTTGCAGATGATGTGGTTTCCCCCGCTACAGGCGAAATTGTTGCAGAAGCAGGTACAACAGTGACAAAGGAACTGGCAGTTGAAATTCAGAACAGTGCAGCTCCCTTTGTTATGATTCAGGCAGAGGAAAAGAATGTGAAAGTTCTGTCCAACCTGATGGTTGATCTGAAAGCATATGTGGATTGCGATCCCAAGGAACTGGGTATCACAGAAGACGTATTCTGGCCTGTTCTGAAAGAACTGATGGATGAGAATCCCTCTGAAGAAGAACTGTTTGCAGCAATCCGTGAAAACGTTCACAGCCTGATTCCGAAGCATATTACCAAAGATGATATTTTTGCTTCCATTAATTATAATATTCATCTGCAGTATGGTATCGGCAACACGGATGATATCGACCATCTGGGAAACAGACGTATCCGTGCCGTAGGCGAACTGCTGCAGAACCAGTATCGTATCGGTCTGTCCCGTATGGAACGTGTCGTAAGAGACCGTATGACAACACAGGACAGTGATTCCGTTACACCTCAGAATCTGATCAACATCAAACCTGTCACAGCAGCTGTTAAGGAATTCTTCGGAAGTTCTCAGCTGTCACAGTTTATGGATCAGAACAACCCGCTGTCAGAACTGACACACAAGAGACGTCTTTCTGCCCTTGGTCCCGGCGGTCTGTCCCGTGATCGTGCAGGTTTCGAGGTTCGAGACGTACACTATTCCCATTACGGACGTATGTGCCCCATTGAGACACCCGAAGGTCCCAACATCGGTCTGATCAACTCACTGGCAACCTATGCACGTCTGAATGAATATGGTTTTATTGAAGCTCCTTATCGTGTTGTAGATCATACCGATACGGAAAACCCCGTGGTTACCGAAGAAGTTGTATATATTACAGCCGATGAAGAAGATAATTATATTGTAGCACAGGCGAATGAAGAACTGGATTCTGAAGGTCACTTTGTACGCCGCAACATTTCCGGTCGTTTCAGAGAGGAAACAGCTGAATTTGACAGAAGAAAAGTTAACCTGATGGACGTATCACCCAAGATGGTATTCTCTGTTGCAACAGCGATGATTCCCTTCCTGGAAAATGATGATGCGAACCGTGCTCTGATGGGCTCCAACATGCAGCGTCAGGCGGTACCGCTGTTATCCACAGAAGCTCCTGTAGTCGGAACCGGTATGGAAGCCAAAGCTGCCGTAGACTCCGGTGTATGTGTTGTTGCCAGGAATGCAGGTATCGTTGAACGTGCAACCTCCAACGAAATTGTAGTCCGCACAGAAAATGGTGAAAAGGATGTATACCATCTGACCAAGTTCAAGAGAAGCAACCAGTCCAACTGCTATAACCAGAAGCCCATCGTTTTCAAGGGTGACAGGGTAGAGCAGGGTGAAGTAATTGCCGATGGTCCTTCCACATGCAATGGTGAAATCGCACTGGGCAAGAACCCTCTGATCGGTTTCATGACCTGGGAAGGTTACAACTACGAAGATGCGGTACTGTTAAGTGAGCGTCTGGTAAAGGATGATGTTTATACATCTGTTCATATTGAAGAGTATGAAGCAGTTGCAAGAGATACCAAGCTGGGACCGGAAGAAATCACACGTGATGTTCCCGGTATCGGTGAAGATGCACTGAAAGATCTGGATGAACGCGGTGTTATCCGTATTGGTGCAGAAGTTCGTGCAGGGGACATTCTGGTTGGTAAGGTTACTCCCAAGGGCGAAACCGAGCTGACTGCTGAAGAAAGACTGCTCCGTGCAATCTTCGGCGAAAAAGCAAGAGAAGTAAGAGACACTTCCCTGAAAGTACCGCATGGTTCCTACGGTATTGTTGTAGATGCCAAGGTATTCAGCAGAGAAAACAATGACGAGTTAAGCCCCGGTGTTACTCAGTCTGTACGTATTTATATCGCACAGAAGAGAAAGATCTCCGTTGGTGATAAGATGGCCGGTCGTCACGGCAACAAGGGTGTCGTTTCAAGAGTGCTTCCTGAAGAAGACATGCCTTTCCTGCCCAATGGACGCCCTCTGGATATTGTACTGAATCCTCTGGGTGTACCTTCCCGTATGAATATCGGTCAGATTCTGGAAATTCATCTGAGTCTGGCATCCAAGGTACTTGGTTTCAATGTTGCGACACCTGTATTTGATGGTGCAAACGAAATTGATATTCAGGATACACTGGAACTTGCCAATGATTATGTTAATACCTCCTGGGAAGAATTCCAGGAAAAATATAAAGATACTCTGAATCCTGATGTGATGAAATATCTGGGTGATCATCTGGACCACAGAAAACTGTGGGAAGGTGTGCCGATTTCCAGAGATGGTAAAGTTCAGCTGCGTGACGGTCGTACAGGCGAACCCTTCGACAGCCCTGTTACAATCGGACACATGCATTATCTGAAACTGCATCATCTGGTAGATGATAAGATTCATGCTCGTTCAACCGGTCCTTACTCACTGGTAACACAGCAGCCTCTGGGCGGTAAAGCACAGTTCGGCGGTCAGCGTTTCGGTGAAATGGAAGTATGGGCTCTGGAAGCATACGGTGCAGCATATACCCTTCAGGAAATCCTGACTGTTAAATCGGATGATGTAATCGGTCGTGTAAAGACTTATGAAGCAATCATCAAAGGGGACAATATTCCTGAACCCGGTGTTCCTGAATCATTCAAGGTATTGCTGAAAGAAATGCAGTCACTGTGTCTTGACATGAAGCTTCTCCGTGAAGACGGCACTGAAGTGGAAATTAAGGAAAGTGTTGACAATACACCGAACATGAACAGCATGAGAATGCTGGAAGAAAGCGACGGCGGAAACAGTTACGATTCCGGTGATGAATTCAGCCGTGGCGGTTATCAGGTGGGAAGTGCCAACGAAGATGGCGAATTCATTGCTGAAGAACCTGATGAGGATGACCTTCAGCTGGAAGAAATGATCTTCGAAGCAGATAATTACGATGAATGATTTTCAGATGAAAATCATTCATAAAACAGTTTTTAGTCCGGACAGAAAGAACTGTATCATTCCGATGCAGTTCTGCATGTCCTTTGTTAGATAGATGATTGATAGAAGGGAGTGCCGCACATGTCTGATTCAGTGAATGAAACCTATCAGCCTCTGGTGTTTGATGCGATTAAGATCGGACTTGCTTCTCCGGAGAAGATTCTGGAGTGGTCCAAACGTAAGAATACCGACGGTGAGGTTAAAAAGCCGGAGACAATCAATTACAGAACCCTGAAACCTGAAAAGGATGGTCTGTATTGTGAAAAGATTTTTGGACCCAGCAAGGACTGGGAGTGCAACTGTGGCCGTTATAAGAAGATTCGCTATAAAGGTGTAATCTGTGATCGCTGCGGTGTTGAAGTCACCAAGTCCAGTGTACGAAGAGAGCGTATGGGCCATATCAAGCTGTCCGCACCTGTGTCACATATCTGGTATTTTAAGGGTATCCCCAGCCGTATGGGTCTGATTCTGGAAATGTCTCCCAGAACACTGGAAAAAGTCCTGTATTTTGCTTCTTATGTTGTTTTAAATCCGGTTCCTGCTCCGATCGTTGATCCTGATCCGGAAAAGGACAGAAAGATACCCAAATTGAAATATAAAGATGTTCTTTCCGAGAAAGAATATCGTGAAGCATATGAATATTATGGAGAAAGTCTGCGTGTCGGTATGGGTGCAGAGGCAGTTCAGGAACTGCTTCGTGATATCGATCTGGAGAAAGAATCTCAGGAACTGCAGGCAGCTCTGAAGACTGTTACAACCAGTCAGAAGAAGACAAAGATTATCAAGAAACTGGAAGTTGTGGAAGCATTCCGTAAGTCAGGCAATAAGCCTGAGTGGATGATTCTGACAGTGATTCCTGTTATCCCCCCGGATCTGCGTCCCATGGTACAGCTTGACGGCGGTCGTTTTGCAACTTCCGACCTGAATGACCTGTACCGTCGAATCATTAACAGAAACAACCGTCTTGCAAGACTGATCGAACTGGGTGCCCCCGATATTATTGTGCGTAATGAAAAGCGTATGCTGCAGGAAGCAGTGGATGCACTGATCGATAATGGCCGCAGAGGCCGTCCGGTAACCGGTCCCGGAAACCGTCCCCTGAAATCCCTGTCTGATATGTTAAAGGGTAAGCAGGGTCGTTTCCGTCAGAACCTGTTAGGTAAACGTGTTGACTACTCCGGCCGTTCCGTAATTGTAGTCGGTCCTGAATTAAAGATTTATCAGTGCGGTCTGCCCAAGGAAATGGCAATTGAACTGTTCAAGCCTTTTGTTATGAAGGAACTGGTTGCAGACGGTACTGCACACAATATCAAGAGTGCAAAGAAGATGGTTGAGAGACTTCAGCCTGAAGTATGGGATGTCCTGGAAAAGGTTATCAAAGAACATCCTGTCATGCTGAACCGTGCTCCTACACTGCACAGACTGGGTATTCAGGCATTTGAACCCATTCTGGTAGAAGGCAAGGCAATTAAGCTGCATCCTCTGGTATGTACCGCTTTCAATGCCGACTTCGACGGTGACCAGATGGCAGCCCATCTGCCTCTGACCATGGAAGCACAGGCTGAATGCCGTTTCCTGCTGCTCTCACCCAATAACCTGCTGAAACCCTCCGATGGCGCACCGGTTGCTGTTCCTTCACAGGATATGGTTCTTGGTATTTACTATCTGACACAGGAACGTCCCGGTTCCAAGGGTGAAGGCAAGTTCTTCAAGAACCTGAACGAAGCAATTCTTGCTTATGAAAATGGTGTCATCACATTACAGAGCCGTATTAAAGTTCGTGTAACCAAACATACAGAAGAGGGTACTTTAACCGGTACGGTTGAATCAACACTGGGCCGTTTCCTGTTCAATGAAATCATTCCTCAGGATCTGGGCTTTGTTGACAGAAGTATTCCGGAAAATATTCTGAAACTGGAAATTGACCAGCTGGTTGCAAAGGATTCCAAGGGCGAAAAGATCGGTCTGAAGGATATTCTGAAGAGAGTGATCAATGTACACGGTGCAACTGAATCAGCAGAAGTACTTGATAACATCAAGGCAATCGGTTATAAATACTCCACACGTGCTGCCATGACCGTATCCATTTCCGATATGTGTGTTCCGAAAGACAAAAAGGAAATGATTGCAGAAGCGCAGGCGACTGTTGATAAGATTGCCATGCATTTCCGAAGAGGTCTGGTGACAGATGAAGAACGGTACAGAGAAGTTGTAGAAGTATGGAAGAAGACTGACGATGAGCTTTCTGCAAAACTGATGGCTCTTGACAATATGAGTGCATACAACAACATTCGTATGATGGCTGACTCCGGTGCCCGTGGTTCCGCCAAGCAGATTAAGCAGCTGGCAGGTATGCGTGGTCTGATGGCTGATACAACCGGTAAGACCATTGAGCTGCCCATCAAGTCAAACTTCCGTGAAGGTCTGGATGTACTGGAATACTTCATTTCTGCTCATGGTGCCCGTAAGGGTCTGTCTGATACCGCTCTTCGTACGGCCGATTCCGGTTATCTGACCAGACGTCTTGTTGACGTATCACAGGAACAGATTATCCGTGAAATTGACTGCTGTGAACCGGGTGCAGAAATTCCTTACATGGAAGTAGCTGAATTCCCTCGTGTGGAATCACTGGAACAGCGTATTTCAGGCCGTGTGGCTGCTGAAGATATTGTGGATCCTGCAGATCCTTCCCATGTGATCGTAAAGAAGAATCATATGATTTATCCTTCACTTGTAAAAGAAGTGATTAATGCAGGCATTACAAAGGTTAAGATCCGTACTGTGCTGACATGTAAATCACGTATTGGCGTATGTGCGAAGTGCTACGGTGCCAATATGGCAACCGGTCGTCTTGTACAGGTTGGTGAAGCAGTTGGTATCATCGCTGCACAGTCAATCGGCGAACCCGGTACACAGCTGACCATGCGTACTTTCCACACAGGTGGTGTTGCCGGTAACGATATCACACAGGGTCTTCCTCGAGTTGAGGAACTTTTTGAAGCAAGAAAACCGAAAGGTCTTGCAATTCTGTCTGAAATTGATGGTGTTGTTTCTATTAAGAAAGAAAAGAACACACGTAAAGTTGTTGTCAGTGGGGCTGATGAAGAGAGGAGAGAATACCCGATTCCTTACGGCTCACGTATCAAGGTATTTGATGGTGATGTTGTTCAGGCCGGTGATGAACTGACAGAAGGTAGTGTAAACCCTCATGATATTCTGAAAATCAAGGATCTTCGTGCGGTACAGGATTATATGATCCGTGAAGTACAGAGCGTATATCAGTTACAGGGTGTAGATATCAATGACAAGCACATCGAATTGATCGTTCGTCAGATGCTGAAGAAGATCAAAGTAACTGATCCCGGTGACAATGCAGATATCCTGCCCGGTGCATCTGTGGATGTTCTTGATTTCAATACCATTAACGATCAGCTGATGGCAGAAGGCAAGCGCCCTATGAAGGGTGAACAGATCATGCTTGGTATTACCAAGGCGTCTCTGGCAACCAATTCTTTCCTGTCTGCTGCATCCTTCCAGGAAACTACCAAGGTTCTTGCGGAAGCAGCTATTAATGGTAAGGTGGATCCGCTGATTGGTCTGAAGGAAAACGTACTGATTGGTAATCTGATTCCTGCCGGTACCGGTATGAAGAGATATCGTTCCGTTAAACTCGATACCGATAAGCCGGAAGTCATTGATGTAATGGAAGAAGAAAGCGAAGATGTTTCTTATGCAGATGTTCCTGATGCAGAGGAAGAACTTGTTTTTAGCGAATCAGAAGAGGAAGAAAGCACAATTCAGTCTGATTTCAGCAGTCTTCTTGCAGAGTTAAATGGTAAGAATCTGGATTAATTTCAGATTTGTACCGTATGGCTTATGAAAACATAAGCTATACGTATAAATTTCATATTATGATGTTTAAACCCCGGATTTCATCAGCGAAATCCGGGGTTTTCTGAATATTTTTCCAATTATACAAGGAAGACTGTATTTTTATGAAAAAATTGCAAAAATTAAAAAAATTGAAGTGTTTTTTTATATTTCAACTTTGTTTTTAATGAAATTGCAAAAATTTCCGTCAAAATGCTGAATAAACGAGGGATAAAGAGGGAAAATTTGCCATAAATACTATACAAAATGGCCAAATGTACAAAACGCATTAAAATCAGTACATAATAGCACTTGTTTTTTGAGAATTCTGTGGTAAAATGAGGATAGTTCACGCAACACAGTATATATTAGGGAGGTATTGTTTATGAACTTAACGTACTTGGCAGTAGGTGCGGCAGTTCTGGCTCTGATCTTTGCTTTTGTATTAACACAGAAGGTTAATGCAGTAGAGGAAGGTACAGATCGAATGAAAGAAATCGCATCTGCAATCGCTGAAGGTGCAAGAGCATTCCTTTTTGCGGAATACAGAATTCTGGCAATTTTTATCGTAGTGCTTTTTGTAGTCATTTTATTAGTTAGAGACCCGTTGACAGCAGTTTGTTTCCTTTTCGGCGCACTGCTTTCCATCGCTGCAGGTTACTGTGGTATGAATGTAGCCACCAAGGCGAATGTAAGAACTGCAAATGCAGCAAGACAGAGCGGTATGGCAAAAGCGTTATCCGTTGCTTTTTCCGGCGGTGCGGTTATGGGTATGTGTGTAGCAGGTCTTGGCCTTCTGGGTGTCAGCGCTATTTATGCAGTCACCGGTAATGCAGATATCCTTTTCGGTTTCAGTTTAGGTGCATCTTCCATTGCTTTATTTGCACGTGTGGGCGGCGGTATTTATACAAAGGCTGCTGACGTTGGTGCTGACCTTGTTGGTAAGGTTGAAGCAGGTATTCCTGAAGATGATCCCCGTAACCCCGCAACCATCGCTGATAACGTAGGTGATAATGTAGGCGACGTTGCAGGTATGGGTGCTGACCTTTTTGAATCTTATGCAGGTTCTCTGATTTCTGCCATCACACTTGGTCTGGCAGGAGCTTTTGGTACAGTCAATCTGGCTGCTGATAAGGCAGCTGTTTTCCCGGCACTTCTTTCCGGTCTTGGTATTGTTGCCTCTATTCTTGGTACTTTTATGGTACAGGGCAAAGAAGGCGGCAACCCTCAGAAGGCTCTGAACAGAGGTACTTATACTGCTTCCGCTATTGTAGTAATCGGTGCAGTTGCATTAAGTTATGGTTACCTTGGCAGTCTGATGCCCGCAGTTGCAATCATCGCAGGTCTGATCGTTGGTCTGCTGATTGGTACGATTACCGAAGTTTATACATCCGGCGATTACAACTCCGTTAAGAAGATTGCAGAACAGTCCGAAACCGGTGCTGCAACTACCATTATTTCCGGTCTTGCAGTAGGTATGCAGTCAACAGCAATCCCGATTCTGCTGATCTGTGTTGGTATCTTCGTTGCATTCCAGTGCTGCGGTCTTTACGGTATTGCGCTGGCAGCAGTTGGTATGCTGTCCACAACCGGTATTACTGTTGCAGTTGATGCATACGGCCCCATTGCTGATAATGCAGGTGGTATTGCAGAAATGTCTTATCTGGATGAATCCGTTCGTGAAATTACAGACTCTCTGGATGCAGTTGGTAATACCACAGCAGCCATGGGTAAAGGTTTTGCAATCGGTTCTGCAGCTCTGACCGCTATGGCTCTGTTTGTTTCTTATGCACAGGCAGCTGGTCTGGAAACCATCGATGTTCTGAATCAGACCACCATCATCGGTCTGCTGATCGGTGGTATGCTTCCTTTCCTGTTCTCTGCATTTACCATGGAATCCGTATCCAAGGCAGCTTACAGCATGATTGAAGAAGTAAGACGCCAGTTCCGTGAAATTCCCGGTATCATGGAAGGAAAGGGCAAGCCCGATTATACATCATGTGTAGATATTTCTACAAAAGCAGCTTTAAGAGAAATGGTTATTCCCGGTATTATGGCAGTTGCAGCTCCTGTGCTGGTAGGTGTTCTGCTTGGTAAAGAAGCTGTTGGCGGTATGCTGGCAGGCTCACTGGTTACCGGTGTTCTGATGGCAATCTTCATGTCCAACGCCGGCGGTGCATGGGACAACGCGAAGAAATACATCGAAAACGGCAACCACGGCGGCAAGGGCAGCGAAGCCCATGCAGCAGCAGTTATCGGTGATACAGTAGGTGATCCTTTCAAGGATACTTCAGGCCCTGCAATTAACATCCTTATTAAGCTGATGACAATTGTAGCACTGGTATTCTATGGATGCTTCTACGGAGTTCTGCTGTAGTCTTTATTGGATGACAGAATTTCTCCGCATGGGACGTATTTATGGAAGCGGAGAATCTGGATAAAAGAAACTTTTATTTTAGGAATGATTGATATGGAGGTATTGCACCAGAAACCGGTGAGAGATGATTCGATCTGGCTGAGAAAATACTGACATATAGAAGAATATACTGTGATTGCATAAGGGGCTGTCGCACTAATTCAATTTAGTGGATGGTCCCTTTCTTCGCACTTTAAGCCAGTCAGTATATCCATCATGGGTACAGAACCGGAGTCTTTGAAGCTCTAAAGCTCAAGTTCCTTTTTCCAGGGGCCGGTGCCAACGCATGAATTCGCCTGATGCGAATTCATTTGAACGGTGGGCACCTAATCTCGCAGGGCCGAAACCTGCGAGATTACCCCTTCCATATAGGATCTTTCGCTAAGAACTTCTAAAGACTCAGGCAAATGTACCCTTTTGGTGGATATATCTGTACTGGCTTTTGTGCTCGTTTGTAAAAAAACGACCCGATTTGCAACTGTTATTCAGACAAAGAAAAGAGAAGAAGTGCGAAAAAAGAGGGTACAAAAGCAGACTTTCTGCATATTCTGATCATAAGAAATTTGTGGAGTTGTCATTATGCATCTGCAGATTCACAGAAACCGTGGACCGGAATGCCTGTGTGAAGACAGGGAAAGGCTGGCCGATCTGAATCCCGGTGAAGCATTCATTATAGAATCTCTGGAGGAAAATTTATATAATTCCTCATTGGGAAACCGTCTCAGACAACTTGGATTCGATTCCGGGAACAGGGGATTATGTCTGTATCAGAATATGGGAAAGGGATCTTCTGCTTATCGGATCTGCGGCAGTGTAATTGCTTTAAGGAGAGAAGATGCAGAGCAGATACTGATAAAAAAAGATTCGTATGCGGCATATTGGAATAAAAACCAATTGGCGAGGATGAATGCATGGGGATTTCGGATTGCATCTGCTTCAGCGGGAAACGACATATGGAATGGGAGAAATGGAGAAGGTTACAGGATTTTCCTTGCGGGAAATCCCAATGTGGGAAAAAGTACTATTTTCAATAAACTGACTGGGATGCATCAGCATACGGGGAACTGGCCCGGGAAAACAGTGGAGCTGGCAGAAGGACAATATCGTTATCATGGAAAGCGGTATGAACTTACGGATCTTCCGGGTACTTATTCTCTGGAAGCAAGATCGGCAGAAGAAAAAATAACTGCAGAGGCAATATTATCAGGAAAAGCAGATCTGGTAATTGCAGTCGCCGATGCATGCTGTCTGGAGAAAAGTCTTTATCTGGCCATGGAGATCCGTAAAACAGGCTGTCCGATGATTCTGTGCATTAATCTTTGGGATGAAGCAAGACGGAAAGGAATTGAGATTAATTTAAAGATTTTGGAACAGATAGCCGGATGCAGAGTTGTCAGGACCAGTGCAGTGGAAAGAAAGGGACTGGATGCATTAAAGCGGGAAGTGGAGAATTTTTTTTCGGAGAGGGAAGTGTATTCCTATGAAAAATATGAGAAAGAAAATGAGACCGATGCGCATGAGAGTATTTCCGGTCTGATCGATTCCATTATGAATCAGGCGGTTGTTTTTCACCGAACGGATTACTGGATACGGGACTACAGGATTGATCGTTTTCTCACAGGATCCATAACTGGGACGATCTGCTTTATGGTTTTTCTATTCTCCTTATTCTGGCTGACAATTATTGGAGCCAATTATCCTTCTGATCTGCTTGCAGCGGTGTTTAACAGAATTGGATCAATTCTTGCGCGAAGTTTATCAGATTTGCAGGTTCCTTCGATTCTATCGTCCCTTTTACTGGATGGAATATGGCGGGTAGTCAGTTGGGTGGTATCTGTCATGCTGCCGCCGATGATGATCTTTTTCCCGTTGTTTACGATTCTGGAAGATCTGGGTTATCTTCCAAGGATTGCATTCCATCTGGATGGATGTTTCCGCAAATGTCATGCCTGCGGAAAACAGGCTCTTACCATGTGCATGGGGCTGGGGTGCAATGCAGTCGGAGTGACCGGATGCCGGATCATTGATACGGAAAAGGAACGGAAAATAGCGATTCTTACAAATTCTCTGATGCCATGCAATGGACGGTATCCTGCATTGATTGCCATAACTGTCATGTTCTTTGCAGGTGGAAATGCCGCAGTGGGCGGAGGGATTTTATGTATGGCAATCGGACTGACATTTCTGGTTACCTTCCTGGTTACCTTTGTTTTGTCACAGCTGATCCGCAGAAATCAGAAAACAACATTCATTCTGGAACTTCCTCCATATCGTAAACCACAGATTTCTCAGATTCTGTTCCGGTCTGTATTGGACCGAACTTTTTTTGTTCTGGGAAGGGCTATTATGGCGGCGGCTCCTGCCGGTGCTGTGATCTGGCTGCTGGCAAATCTGTATGCGCCGGAAATACTGTCATTAACAGGCAGCAATGTACAGCAGACTTGGCTTCAGATGATTACGTCTTTATTGGATCCTGCTGGCAGATTTCTTGGTCTGGATGGAGCGATATTATTTGCTTTTATATTGGGATTTCCTGCAAATGAGATTGTATTGCCGTCAATTCTGATGTGTTATCTGTTCGGAAATTCACTGATGAATGTACCGGATTATGCAGAATTGAAAATGATTTTGCTTGCTCATGGATGGACCTTGAAAACGGCAGTCTGTATGATTCTGTTTACATTATTTCACTGGCCCTGTGCAACCACATGTCTGACCATAAAAAAAGAAACAGGGAGCAATATGCAGATGCTGCTTGCCATATTGATACCAACTGTGTGCGGAATTTTGTTATGCAGTACCGTTGCCTTTCTGTTGGGATAAAAAAGCTGCCGTCATCAGACGGCAGCCTGGATATGCCCGGATGATTCCGGGCAAACAGATCATCTTTAATATGTTTCGACTCGGCGGGATTATTTTTTCTTTTTATCCTTGCCTTCTTTTTTGTCTTTCTTATCCTTTTTGTCCTTTTTATCTTTTTTGTTTTTGGATTTGAAGGGCATAATTTCGTCTTCTTCTTTTTCGTTGGGAAGATCAAAAACAGTGATATCCTCCTTTAAGGACTCATCCGCTTCTTCCTCAGCGGGCTCATCATAGGAAATGGTAATTGTACTCAGGTTATAGCGATCGAGATATCTCTGATATGCCTCCTGATAAACTTCATCACCATTTTTATGAACCTCTTCTTCATATGCATGCAGATCCATGCCGCCTTTCTGAGCAGTATTGATCATGTTCAAAGCAATGTTGGAGCAGTGATCAGAAACACGTTCCAGATTCTGCAGCAATTCAACAAAGGAAATACCACTGTGGATATTACACTGATTGTTGCAGAGACGCTGGATGTGCAGATCCTTCAGATCCCGCTGCATCTGGTCGATTACTTCTTCCAGAGGTTCCACCTTGAATGCTTCCGGGAGATCGTTATGTTCCAGAATCTTGGTACATTTAACAATAATATCCAGACAGGCCTGACTGATCATGTTCAGTTCGGCCATGGCACGGGGGGAAAACGTAATGTCGTTTTCATGGTCATAAATTGCTACTTCCATGATATTGATGGCATGATCTCCGATACGCTCCAGGTCAACGATGCTGTGCATCATTTCATTGACACGAAGGTTGTCATGATCGGTGATATCCATATGGGAAATACGAACCAGATAGTTGCTGACATTACTTTCGTATTTGTCCAGCAGATTTTCACGGGCATTAATCTTTTCAATGGTTTCTTCCGAATAATCTTCAAAAAGAGTCAGGGAATCGCGGAAGTTCTTTCTGGTCAGATGAACCATGGCAATGACTGCCTTCCGGCTCTGTTCGATGGCCAGATTGGGAGATTTCAGCATCTGTTCATTCAGCGCAGCCAGAACTTTTTCCTCTTCTTCTTCACTGTCATCATCCTTGACAACTGTATTTGCATACCGGATCAGAAGAGAGATACAGGGCAGCAGAAGCAGGCCGGTGATCAGGTTGAAGCAGGTATGGAAATCTGCGATGTTACCACGGGTTACAGTGGAGGTCCACAATTCATTGGAAATCAGACCGGCAGCACGAATACCGTAAATACCGACCATGAAAATAACCATACCCAGTATATTGTTGGTTACATCGATCAGAACGGCACGTTTGGAATTTTTCTTGCCGCCGATACTTGCCAGTACGACAGTGATACATTTTCCCACATTCATACCAAGGATAACAGGTACCATAACGTTAAAACGGATGGCTCCGGTTGCACTTAATGCCTGGACAATACCGACTGAAGCAGAGGAGCTTTGAAGCAGAGCAGTAATCAATGCACCGATCAGAACGCCCAGGAAAGGATTATTGAACATGCTGAGCATGTTGATAAACCAGGGCATTTCCTTTAAAGGGGTCAGGGTATTTTCCATGGTGCTGATACCGAAGAAAATCATACCAAGACCAAGGAAAAGACTTCCGATATCTTTCTTTTTGCTGCCTTTGCAGAATAAAATCAGAAAGGCACCGATTGCAATCAGTACGGGTCCGAAAGCGGAGGGTTTGAGCAGTGAAAGCGCAACGCTTCCGCCGCCCAGGTCACCAAGACGGAGAATCTGAGCTGTAACTGTGGTACCGATATTGGCACCCATGATAACGGGAATGGCATTAACAAGATTGATAATTCCGGCATTTAAAAGTCCGAGAATCATGATGGTGGTTGCCGAAGAACTCTGTATAACCGCTGTTACACCGGTACCCAGTAAGAGTCCCTTTACTCGATTGCTGGTCAGCTTTTCCAGTAACTTTTCCAGCTTTGCACCTGCAAGCTTTTCCAGTGCACCGCTGAGATAATTCATACCGAAGAGGAACAGTCCGATACCGGCCAGCAAAGGCAGAAAGTTAATAATAGTCATATCTTTCCCTTTCTTCTGAAAGCAAAAAGCAGCCGAATGGGGATGAATACTTTTTGCTTTGGACAATGTAATAATGTTACATGGTATTTACGCATTTTTTACGCTGAATTTACGAAAAATGCCCACTATATAAATTTACATTTTCCGACAGAATAATGCAAG
>JBJELP010000036.1:0-4055 GCA_051879215.1 Lachnospiraceae bacterium | reverse complement strand
CAATGCTTATTCCTCTTGCAAAGAGCGGGCAGATCAAGACAATAGGTGTATCCAACCATAACCTTGCAGAACTGAAGCGGGCACAGGAGATTTTAAATAAAGATGGACTGAAAATTTCAGCGGTTCAAAATCATTACAGTTTATTGAATCGTTCTTCTGAGTATAGCGGGATTCTTGATTACTGTAAGGAGAATGAAATTACTTTTTATGCCTATATGGTGCTGGAGCAGGGCACATTAACAGGTAAATATGATGCGGATCATCTGTTACCCAAAGAGAGTGACCGTGCAAAAGTATACAATCCTATAATGCCGGAAATAAAGAAATTGACAGATGTGCTGACAGAAATTGGATATATTCATGATGCAAGTGCTGCACAGATTGCTATCGCATGGGCTATTGCAAAAGGCACACTTCCGATTGTTGGTGTAACAAAGGTTCGTCATGTTGAAGATGCTGCAAAAGCAGCAGAAATCAGGCTTTCCGAAGAAGAAATATTACGCATGGAAAGTACAGCAGATGCATTGGAACTTTCAACTATCCGTTATTGGGAAAAAGAAATGAAATAAGATTTATTGTTAAAGAGGCAAAAAATGAAGATAGTAATCTTGGAAGGAAGTCCGAATAGAAAAGGGTCATCCAATTTGCTTGCAGGGGAATTTACAAGAGGTGCGCAGGAAGCGGGGCATGAAGTGCATATCATTGATGCCGCACACAGCCAGATTAGTCCGTGCAAAGGCTGCATTGCCTGCGGATATGATGGTCCATGTGTGCAGCAGGATGATATGGAATGGATAAAAATGGAAATATTAAGTGCGGATATGTTGGTATTTGTCACACCGCTTTACTATTATGGGATGTCCGCACAGCTTAAAATTCTGATTGACAGGTTTTGTGCTTTTAATGGAAGTATACAGAAAAAGCATATGAAATCAGCATTGCTTGCAGTTGCATGGAATAACGATGACTGGACATTTGATGCGTTGGAAGCACATTACAAAACACTGGTCAGATATCTGAACCTGAAAGATATGGGAATCATTTCTGGAAGGGGATGTGGGACACCTTATATGACACAGAAATCAAAATTTCCAGAGCAGGCGTATGAGCTGGGAAGAAAGTTGCTGTAGGAAAAGGCAGTACAGCGGAGAGGTTGGAAATGAAGAAAACACTTGGAGTGGCACTTGCTGTATTGTTATTGTTTGGTCTGGCTGTATATGGAAAAGATAAAATAAGCGCAGATGAGGCAAAAGACATTAGTGTACAAAAAGCAGGAAACACACAGAGAAATGAAGAAGCAAAATTATTTGTGGATATAGAGAATAATGTGAAAGCAGAGTTTGATTTTGATACAAAGACAGTGATGCTTAACAGCGGTTATGAAATGCCCCTCAATGGATTAGGAACCTACAGCCTTCAAGGGGACGAGTGTGTCAATTCGGTAAAAACCGCCCTGTCTAGTGGAGTACGCCTGATCGATACCGCTTCCGCATATGGAAATGAGGAAGCTGTGGGGCGGGCAATCCGGGAGGCAATCAGTGAGGGCATTGTGCTGCGGGAGGACGTTTTTGTAATCACAAAACTTTATCCTGGCAGTGAAATGGAAAATCCGGAGCGGTCTATTCAGGCATGTCTGGACAGGCTGGATATTGGGTATGTGGATATGATGCTTCTGCACCATCCGGATGACAACGATGTAAAAGCCTATAAAATGATGGAGCAGTTTGTTGAGAAAGGGAAAATCCGTTCCATTGGATTGTCTAATTGGTACATAGAGGAATTGTCTGATTTTCTCCCTCAGGTAGATACTGTGCCTGCACTCGTACAAAATGAGATTCATCCCTACTATCAGGAAAATGAGGTTATTCCATTTATTCAGAATATGGGGATTGTAATGCAGGGATGGTATCCGCTGGGAGGCAGGGGACATACCGCAGAGCTGCTGGGCGATCCGGTCATTACACAAATTGCAGCGAATCATAACATATCTTCCGCACAGGTAATTCTGCGGTGGAATCTGCAGAAAGGCGTTGTGGTAATCCCAGGCTCTAGCAATCCGGATCACATCCGGGAAAATACGGAATTGTATCACTTTGCTTTGACAGACGATGAGATGGATCAGATTCGTGCGCTTGACAGGGGAGAAAAGCACGATTGGTATTAATAATAATGGAAAGAGACAGACAAATGAACATAAATTCAAAGAGGTGAGAGAAGTGAAAAAATTAGTTGCAATGGTTTGTATGGTTAGTATGTTGTTTTCTCTTGCAGCCTGTGGCGTTCAGATAGAAGGAGCGGAAAAAGAAACGGAACTTTCCGTTGCTGCTGGAGAAGAAAATACTCAGCCAGTATTGGCAGAGGAGGGCGAAAACCAGACCGGGACAGGAACAGGTCAGGGAAATATACTGATTGCCTATTTTACATGGGCTGACAATACAGTGGTGGAGGATGCGGAAGCGGCAATCCAGTCGGCACTTTCCCATTATGATTCTGTCGGGGATACTGCGGACTACAGCGGAGTGGACGCAACTTCTTCTGCCAGTGTACTTCCACCAGGGAATACAGCGCAGATGGCGGAGTGGATACAGCAGCGTGTCGGCGGTGATTTATTTTCCATTGTTGCGGCAGAACCTTATCCCAGTGATTATGATGCGTGTATGGACAGGGCTGCTGATGAAAAGGCGGAGAATGCCCGCCCGGAACTGGCGGAGCATATTGACAATATGGACGATTACGATATAGTTTTTCTCGGTTTCCCGAACTGGTGGTATACAGCACCGATGGCGGTATTTTCCTTTATTGAGGAATATGATTTTTCGGGGAAAACCGTCATACCGTTTTGCGCTCATGGAACAGGAGGACTTGCCGCATCAGTAAGAGATATTACAGAGGCGCTTCCGGATTCAGTGGAAATATTGGAACCGATTGGCATATTCCGTGGGGATATGGACACGGCGCAGACGGAAATAGATAACTGGATTGACAGTCTGGGCATAGATTTGTCCGCAGCACAGAATACGGAGGAAACAGAAGTGGAAGATAGCAGAAAAATCAGGTTCGTTCTGGATGATGGGGAAATGATTGTCGGGCTGTATGAAAATTCAGCCAGTGACGATCTCCTGGGGCGTCTGCCAATGACGGTGGGATTTGAAGATTATAATGGTACGGAGAAAATCAGTTATCTGGATGCAGAATTGGATTTAAGTAATGCGCCCGGGGAATGTACGCCGCAGACAGGGGATCTGACCTATTATGCCCCATGGGGAAACCTTGCGTTTTTCTACCACGATTTCCGCAATTCTCCGCAGCTTATCCCGTTGGGAAGGATAGAGACAGGTGGAGAATATTTGGAAAACCTGGACAGTTATACGGAAGTGACCATAGAGAGGTACGCTGATTAGTATGGATCAAAAGAAAGAGCAACTCGTATTTTGGGTGTCAAAAAGCAAGAAAAGTCTGTGTTTTCATGCATACCCAAATTATGAAGAGGTAAAACCGTCCAGCCACAAAGAAATGTGGGAATTGATTCATTTGTATATAGAATCCGGTTATAAAGTACATTAGTGAAATAGTTACAAATCATAAATTGGTTGGTGCTGAAGCGGTGTATTGAGGAAAAGTTAATTGTATTGTTTGTTTGACAAAATGGAGGACGGATTACATGAAAAAAAGTTTCGTAATCATACCTGCAATGACGATGCTGTTGTCCGGGGCGTTGATTGGCTGTGGAGGCGTGCAGACAGAACAGACGGAAAAAATCGTTTCATTGGAGTCGGAAAGTCCTGTTGAGACACAGGAGAATATACCGGAGGAAAAGGAAACAGAGAAAATGGAAACATCAAAAATTGTGAATATCATAACGAATGGAGAGTCGCAGATTTCTCTGTCAGATTTATCATACTATACAGATTCTGAGGATGCCCCAGTGGTGTATTACCTTTCCGACATCAGTTCAGAAGCTATGGTAAAGATCTATGAAGCGTTGGAATGGTCGCCTTCTGGAAAGGTGGCGGTAAAACTCTCTACAGGTGAACCGCCAGACTCCAATTATCTGC
>JBJELP010000035.1:0-4096 GCA_051879215.1 Lachnospiraceae bacterium | reverse complement strand
TGTGGGAGAAAACCATGAAAAACTTCTGAATCGGATCAAGAATACGGAAAATGTTGTCCCTGTTGCTATGGGCGATTTCAGAGGGCTTCGACCGGTGTGGAAATCCTTTGCAGGAGTTACTGCCATTCAGTTGAACAGCTGGTATCAGAACCGGAGATTTTGCGGTCGATGCGGCAGCATGATGGAGAAAAGTCAGACGGAACGTGCAATGGTATGTCCGGAATGCGGATTGATCGAATACCCGAAAATCAGTCCTGCTGTCATTATCGGCATAACAAATGGCGATAAACTGCTGATGACAAAATACGCAGACCGTGATTTTAAAAAGTATGCTCTTGTGGCTGGTTATACAGAAATCGGTGAAGATTTTGAAGCTACCATACGTCGGGAAGTAATGGAAGAAGTCGGATTGAAAGTAAAAAATATTACATATTATAAAAGTCAGCCATGGTCTTTCAGCGATACGATTCTGGCAGGCTTCTTCTGCCAGCTGGATGGTTCCGATGAATATCATATTGATACCAGTGAATTAGCCATTGCAGAGTGGCTGACCAGAGATCAGCTGCCCAGAAGAGACAGCGATATTGCTCTTACCAGTGATATGATCGAAGCATTCCGAACAAAAACCTATCCCATGTATGCGGAATGGGAAGGGAAACAGGACAAATAAAACAGTTCTAACAAATAAAACAGCTTTAATAAATCAGTTGAAATCTTCTTTTTGATTCGATAAAACCTGCAATTGTGTCACAACTGCAGGTTTTTCATATGATAATACAGATATGACTCCGGAGGGATGTTTTTTGAAAAAGAATAGAATTCCTGCAGTGATCTGTATAGTTTTGATTTTTGTGATAACAGCCGGTTGTTCAGCCGGTCATACAACAGATGGCAGCACCCCGGTGGTATTAAATGAAGTGGCACATTCCATTTTTTATGCACCGCAGTATGTGGCCATTGAAAAAGGGTTCTTCGAAGAGGAGGGTATTGATCTGACTCTGAATACCGGTTATGGGGCAGATAAGGTGATGACTGCCCTGATCAGTGACAATGCTGACATCGGTCTTTGCGGCAGTGAAGCCAATATCTACGCGTATGCCAACGGACAGGATGATTATGCCGTTGTATTTGCGCAGCTTACCCAGCGGGCCGGCAATTTTCTGGTTTCGAGAAAACCAATGGAAGATTTTGACTGGAATATGCTGAAGGGCAAGAAAGTACTGGGCGGTCGTGCAGGCGGTATGCCGCAGATGGTATTTGAGTATATATTAAAGAAGAATGGCATCAATCCGAAAACAGATCTGGAAATTGATCAAAGCATTGATTTTGGTCTGACTGCGGCTGCTTTTTTGAATGATGACGCAGATTTTACTGTGGAATTTGAGCCTCATGCAACTTTGCTGGAGCAAGAAGGTGCCGGTTATGTGGTTGCTTCACTGGGGGAAGCCTCCGGATATATTCCATATACCTCTTACTGTGCAAAATCCAGTTTTCTGGAGAAAAACCCGGAAATCATCAAACAGTTCAATAAAGCACTGATGCGGGGGATTGATTTCGTCAACACCCATACACCGAAAGAGGTGGCGGAAATCATTGCCCCTCAGTTTGAAGAAAGTGATACAGACACCATTGCATCCATTGTTGCCCGTTATCAGGCGCAGGACAGCTGGAAAAATGACATGACCCTGACAAGGGAAAGCTTTGATCTGCTTCAGGATATTCTGCTGGAAGCAGGCGAACTGGACGAAAAAGTTCCTTATGAAAAACTGGTAACCACGGAATATACCCGATAATTACCCGGAATCTGTTCTGATATGGGGCTGCCCACGAATTCCATTTCGTGCGCGGTCCCTTTTCCTATTCAAATCCGTGTAAAGCTTTCTCTGATTGAACTAAATTTTAGAAAATACTTCAGTGCGGATTATACTATGTTCATTCAGATAATCGTTCATATCCTGCGGTATTTCACATGTAAATTCCATTGCGGTACCTTTTACCGGATGCGTAAATGAAAGAGAACAGGCATGAAGGGCAGGTCTGTCAAGAACGGGGGCTCCTCCATAAAGCAAATCTCCCAGCAGAGGGTGTCCAAGCCATGCCATATGCGTGCGAATCTGATGGGTGCGCCCTGTTTCAATGGTAATCTCTGCCAGTGAAAAAGTTCCATTTTCTTCGTATCCAATAATTCGATAATGTGTTTTCGCTTCTGCACCGCCTTCCGACAAACTGCAGACACGCTGCTTCATGGGAACAGCAGGATCTGCGCCAATGGGTTCTGTGATATCTGCTTCCGATACCGATGGACAGCCTGTCAGAAGTGCATAATAGATCTTTTTCATTCGTCTGTCTGCCCGCTGTTTTTCCAGCTGTGTCAGTGCCGGAGCATGTTTGGTATACAGCAGAAGTCCGGATGTGCCTTTATCCAGACGACCGGCGAGACGTACCACATAGCCTTCCCCTTTTTCTGCAAAATACCCCATCATCAGATTTGCCATGGAATCACAGTAATGGCCGGCAGATGGATGGCAGACAATGCCGGCAGGTTTTTCCACCACGAGAATATCTTCATCTTCATAAAGAATATGAAGATTCCCATTTACAGGAATCAGATGCGAAGAAGACTGATTTCGATCCTCCAGCAATATTTCCAGATGGTCTCCCTGTTCCAGTCGATACCGAACCGTCACCTGTTTTCCGTTCACCATGATACCGTTTTTCCGAAATTTTGCCTTCTTAATCTGTCCTGTACCCAATTTCCACTTATAAGTCAGTACCTGCTTTACGGTATGTCCGGCCTCTTCTTCTGAAATGCAGCAGCTGTATTTTTTCTCCAACGATTTTCTCCATAATCTGTTTTTTTAGTTTTTTTCAGTTCATTTTTATGTGACGAAAGTATAACACAATCTGGTTTCCATATCCAGTATATTATTGATGTTGTGGTCAAAAGCCATACCTCATTCCTTCGAAAACCGAATCAGGCATCGAATCTCCGCAAATGTCAATTTGAAGATTCGTCAATTTGAAGATTCAGTACACTGATCAATTTTTCTAATGTATAATGAAATAACCATACATATGATATGATACATATTAATACAAGGCTTTTTGTAATCATACACAATATAGGGTATTCGTGAGAAAAGTACAGTCGTTTTCACGGATTTACTTTCTGATAACCCAATCGTAAAATAAGGATAACAGGAAATAGAAGTAAGGTAACTATAGTAATCTTTACAGACAGAGAGAGGAGATAATAATATGTTTAATGCCAGAGAAAACATGGATGCTGTAATAAAAGGCGGCAATCCGGAACGATTTGCCAATAACTATGAGGCACTTCAGCTGATGTTTCATCCTTTTATGATGCACAATCCTTCCCCTCAGCCCGGGCAGCTGAATGTGGTGGATGCATGGGGTGTAACCAATAGCTGGCCGGAAAATGTTCCCGGTATGTTCCCGGTTCATACACCGGATAAGATTGTAATCAAAGATTTCGAAAACTGGAAAGATTTTCTGAAAGCTCCTTCATTGAAATTTTCCGATGAAGAATGGGCTCTGTTTAAAGCACAGTATGATGCTGTTGACAGAACACAGTCCTATGTGGCGCCTTTTGTTGCACCTGGTATTTTTGAAAGAATGCATCACTGTGCAGGTATTGATAATACATTGGTTGCTTTCTATGATTATGAAGATGAAGTGCATGATCTGATCAAATATATCACGGAGTGGGAACTGGAACTGGCAGAAGGCATCTGTTCCAATCTGAAACCGGATGCAGTGTTCCATCATGATGACTGGGGAAGCATGACCAGCACCTTTATCAGCCCGACCATGTTTGAAGAATTCTTTGTAGATGCCTATAAAGAAGTTTATAAATACTATCATGAACATGGCTGCAAATATGTGTTCCATCATTCCGACAGCTATGCTGCAACACTTGTTCCCGCTATGATCGAAATGGGTATTGATGTATGGCAGGGCTGCATGTCCTCCAATGATCTGCCGACACTGGTGAAGAAGTACGGCGACAAGATTACTTTTATGGGTGGTTTTGATGGTGCAATGATCGACTGTCCGGATGCAACACCTGAAATGG
>JBJELP010000034.1:0-18608 GCA_051879215.1 Lachnospiraceae bacterium | reverse complement strand
TACCCATGTGGAACTGATCGGACTTTCCGAACATCCTCTGGATATGTCCTGGGGATATCAGGTGACCGGCTACTTTGCTCCCACATCCCGTTACGGTACACCGGAAGATTTCATGTATTTTGTAGATTATCTGCATAAGAATAAAATCGGTGTGATTGTGGACTGGGTACCTGCCCATTTCCCCAAAGACGGAATCGGTCTGGCAGAATTTGATGGAACCTGTCTGTTTGAACATGCAAATCCCATGCAGGGAGAACATCCTCAGTGGGGTACCAAGATTTTCAACTATGGACGCAATGAAGTAAAGAACTTCCTGATTGCTTCGGCCCTGAACTGGATTGAGCATTATCATGTGGATGGTCTTCGTGTGGATGCGGTGGCTTCCATGCTGTATCTGGATTTCGGCCGGAAGGATGGAGAATGGATTCCCAATGAATATGGCGGAAAAGAAAATCTGCAGGCCATTGAGTTCCTGAAACATCTGAATTCCATTGTTGCAAGCCGTGATCCCGGTGTTCTGATGATTGCGGAAGAATCTACTGCATGGCCCAAGGTGACAGAACCGGCGGAAAATGGTGGTCTTGGTTTTAATCTGAAATGGAACATGGGATGGATGAATGACTTCCTGGAATATCAGAAACTGGATCCGGTATACAGAAAATACCATCACAATCAGATGACATTCTCTTTAATGTATGCATTCAGTGAAAAATATATGCTGAGTCTTTCCCATGATGAAGTGGTACATCTGAAGAAATCCATGCTCAGCAAAATGCCCGGTGCATGGTATGATCAGTTTGCAAACCTGAAAGCCGCCTATGCATTTATGATCGGACACCCCGGCAAGAAGCTGCTGTTCATGGGTCAGGATTTCGGTCAGTGGAATGAATGGGATGAAAAGCACGAACTGGACTGGTATCTGCTGGAAGATGAAAAACATGCAAAACTCCAGAATTTCGTAAAAGCGCTGTTCCATCTGTATCAGAAGAATCCTGCTCTGTTTGAACAGGATGGAAGCTGGGAAGGTTTTGAATGGATCAATGCAGACGATGCGGAACGCAGTATTTTCAGCTTCATCCGTCATTCAAAGGATAATAAGAAGAACCTGGTATTCATCTGCAACTTTACACCGGTCTGCCGTGAGGATTACCGTTTCGGTATGAACGAGAAGAAGCGTCTGAAACTGGTTCTGGACAGTGATGAAGAACAGTACGGCGGCGGCGGTATCAAGCACGCAAAGACTTACACACCTAAAGAAGGTCTCTGTGACGGAAAACCCTGGTATGTGGAATATACCCTGCCCGCATATGGCGTAGCTGTATTCCAGTACTAACTATCTCAAAAACGAAAGTATTTTACATAGAAAGAGGCTGTCGCACGAATGGTAATTCGTGTACGACAGCCTCTTTTTTTTGAACTTCAAGCCAGTCAGTATATCCACCACGGGTACAGAAACTGAGTCTTTGAATTTAATGAATATCTTTCTTTGTATATTTCAGATAAGCAATGATGATTCCGACAATTCCGATCACTGCACCGATGGCAACCAATGTGGTGTCCAGACTGCCGTTTGATATAATATCGGCTCCCTCGCAATATCCAAAAGGGGTTATGTATTTCAGAAACTCAGCAACGTCAGCAATGTTTGCAATCAGGTTCAGAAAATACATCATAGCGGCAATGCCAAGACCTATGCCTGCGCTTCCTTTACGAAGGAAAGCCGAAATACCAAAGCAGATTCCTGCCAGCTCAAGCTGGAGCAGATAATAGGCCAGATGCAGCAGACTGATTTCTTTCCAGGGAATCTCTTCACCCACAGCGGCTATGGAGCCGACAGAAAGTGCATAAAAAATGAGATTGATTGCTGTGATCTGAATCAGTAAGGCAATCAGTTTTTCTGTAAGAACCCTTTTGCGGCTGACAGGATGTGTCAGCAGAAATTCTGCTGTTTTCTCTTTTTCTTCCTTGCTGAGCATCCCCGCTGCACAAAGAGCCGCGTAAAATGCACCGCCAAGCCCCAGAATATTGCCGCATTCAACAGCATAAAATCCGATGAGTGTTCCAAAGTTTAATTGATCCATACCAAAGGCCGCGGTAAAAGAACCCATGGAGGAGAATACATCATTGACGCTGTCCATCTGTCCCTTCATTTCCGGGAACAGAAAAATACAGATGGCAAGCAGAAAGCCAATGGAAACCGTCCAGATCAAAAAAGAAATTTTACCCTGTCTCAATTCGTGTTTTACAAGTGTCATGCCGTTTCACCGTCCTTTTCATAATAATGCAGAAATATCTCTTCCAGATCCGGTTCCGTAACCGTAAGGTCATTTACCTGTCCGGAGGACAGCGTGCGGAGCAGACTGTTCATGTCGCCGCTGTAAAGAAAGCTGACAGAACCATCCTGATCTTTTCTGTCACGAACACCATCCAGGTGATCCAGGTTGACGATACCGTGAACGGTGATGCGTTTTGCACTTGTCTGCGAGAGGACATCCACACTGTTGCAGGCAATGATTCTTCCGTCACGGATAATTGCCGCACGGGTGCAGTTACGCTGAATTTCCGAGAGCACATGGCTGGATAAGAGAATGGCGGCACCATCCTTATTTCTCTCCCGAAGAATGTCAAAAAACTCTTTTTGCATCAGTGGATCCAATCCGCCGGTCGGTTCGTCCAGCACCAGCAGGTTCGGTCGATGCTGCAAAGCACAGACAATGGCAACCTTTTTTCTGTTGCCGAAGGACAGCTCATCAATCTTTCGTGACACATCAAGCTGCAGGCGTTCACAGAGTTGTTTTGATTCAGCGCTGCAATCCGTTTTTCGCAGATCGGCGGATAATTTTATGATATCCTTCACTTTCATCCCCTGGTAAAATAATGCTTCTGAGGGAAGGTAACCGACATCCTGCAAAATGGATTCCTTTTCTTTTGTAACATCTTTTCCGAATATCATTGCACTGCCGGAAGTGGGAGTAATCAGCCCCAGCAATGTTCGGATTGTCGTGGACTTTCCGGCACCGTTTGGTCCGATGAAGCCAAAGAACTCGCCCTGTTCCACCGTCAGGTCAAGGTCAATGATACCTCTTGCCTTCCCATAGTATTTCGTAAGCTTTGTTGTTTTAATTATTTCCATATTCTGTCACTCTTTCCGAAGATAGATACTCTTCCAAAAATTAATCAGCTTTGTAAAGCCCTTTTCCATCTGTTCCATATCCACATTGTCTCTCTGAACCATTTCCCAGATATACCCTTCAGAAGCTAAATACATTTCACGATACATCATGGGAATATCCAGTCCGGGAATAAACTGTTTCGGATCCATATTCAGCCGTGTCCGATCTGCTTTCAGATTGAAATATTTGTGATAGCTTTCCTGAACGGCGATGGAAATATCAGTATCTTTTTCATAAAAAGCCTTGATGGTAAAGTTTGCCATATCCGGGTAGAGGCGAATAATATCCATCTTGGCCTGCATCCCTTTTTCCATGCTTTCAAAAAAATCAGTTTGTTCGTAGCAGCCGTACTTTGTCAGATATTCGATGGTTGTCTCTGCACATTTGTCCCACAGAAACAGATACAGCTCTTTTTTGTTGTGAAAGTAATGAAAGAGCAGGGACTTGCTGATGCCGGCCGCATCTGCAATCTCACTCATAGGGCTGTTTTTATAGGAATTCTGTGAAAATACCCGATATCCGGCATTTATGATTGCCTGCTGCTTCTCTGCGGGCAGAGAAAAGAACCTTTCATTCATAAATGTAACCTCCGTTAACCGATCCGGTCAATTTAATTTTAATTCCATTGACCGATTTTGAGAAGACCCTTTGTGAAAATTAATTTGAAAATGGATAAAACCAGATGAAATGGTGTGGAAAAATCCAAATTTCCAGGAACATCATCGGTACGGAGGCCTGAATTGGTCAAAACGGCTGGATACAATGCCAAAAGATCCAAAAAATCAGGAAAACAGGAAAAAATTGCAAAAAAAGATCCATGAGAAATGAAAAAATGGCTAAAAGAAGCGGAGACAAATCCAATATAGCCAAAAATATATCTATTGTATAAAAATAGAAGAATGGATTGGATAAAACAGTTGGAAAAGGTGCAATAATATCCAACCGAAGCGGAGGGCAGATTGTGCACGGATTCGATTAGGAAAATGTTTGCGTTACAAACCAAATCCGGCGTGGAATCTCTTCAGGCGTCGATTTGAATATGATAGAAAAATCACATGAATAGAGAAATTACATGGAAAAAGAGAGTGTCGTGCGACACCCTCTTCTGTCTCTGTATTGCATATAATGTTCTATTTCTTCGTGTGGCGATGCTGATTCTCTGTCAGGACAGATCACATTGGGTATGATGCAGTTTTTTCTCTGATCACGCTGTGAATGATACATCTTTACTCTCTGATCTTAATATGGGTTTCCCGCAGCTGCAGTTCCGTTACTTCACCGGGTGCTCCGCACATGAGATCCTGGGCATTGCCGTTCATGGGGAATGCAATGACTTCGCGGATATTTTCCTCACCGCGCAGCAGCATGATCATACGGTCTACGCCGGGGGCCATACCTGCATGGGGCGGTGCGCCAAACTGGAATGCATTGTAAAGGGCACCGAATTTCTGCTGCAGATCTTCTTCGCTGTATCCTGCGATTTCAAATGCTTTCACCATAATATCCAGATCATGGTTGCGGACTGCACCGGAGGAAAGCTCTACGCCGTTGCATACGATGTCATACTGGTATGCAAGGATATCTTCCGGTTTCTGAGTCTGAAGCGCTTCCAGACCGCCCTGGGGCATGGAGAAGGGGTTATGTGTGAAGTCCATCCGTTTTTCTTCCGGATTGTATTCATACATGGGGAAATCATTCACATAGCAGAAACGGAATGCATTTTTCTCGATGAGGTCCAGACGGGCACCCAGCTCGTTGCGGAGCTGACCGGCAAAGCTGTTGGCTCTTGCTTCCTTGTCTGCAATGAAGAAGATGGTATCGCCGGGTTTCAGACCGGCCAGTTCAGCCAGTTCTTTTTTCAGATCTTCCGGAATGAATTTATCAATGGGTCCTTTGTAGGACATATCCTCCAGTACTTCCAGATAGCCGAGCCCGCCCATACCGATGGATGTGGCAAACTGCAGCAGCTTTTCATGGAAGCCTTTTGACATATCCGCATGAACCTTGATGGCACGAACCGTACGTTTCAGGAACGGACGGAAAGTACATTTCTGGAAGAATTCCGTCACATCCATAATACGAAGGGGGTTTCGAAGATCCGGTTTGTCGCAGCCGAATTCCAGCATGGCCTGCTTATAGCTGATGACCGGATAGGGAGCCGGTGTAACAATGGCACCTTCCGGAGCAAATTTTTCAAAAACGGCGGTCAGTACTTCTTCCCCTACACGGAAAACGTCTTCCTGTGTGGCAAAACTCATTTCAAAATCCAGCTGATAAAATTCGCCGGGAGAACGGTCGGCACGTGCATCCTCATCACGGAAGCAGGGGGCAATCTGAAAATACTTATCAATGCCGGAGACCATCAGAAGCTGTTTGTACTGCTGAGGAGCCTGGGGCAATGCATAGAATTTACCCTTGAACTTTCTGGAAGGAACGATATAATCTCTGGCACCTTCCGGAGAAGAAGCACAGAGAATGGGGGTCTGAATTTCAATGAACCCCATTTCCGTCATCTTCTGACGCAGGAAGCTGATCACCTGAGAACGGAAAAGGATGTTATCTTTTACTTTACGGTTGCGAAGATCCAGATAGCGGTATTTCAGGCGGACATCTTCACGGATTTCCTTGGAAGTCATGATTTCAAAGGGAAGCTGTTTGTAAACTTTGCCCAGAATGGTGACTTTTTCTGCTTCCAGTTCGATGGTTCCTGTGGGAATCTTCGGGTTGTAGGTTTCTTCATCCCTCTGCTGAATTGTTCCTTCAATGGAGACACAGTTTTCCTTTGTGATGCCTTTCAGCAGGGTGGTATCACGCATAACCACCTGCAGCACACCGTACATATCTCTCAGATCAATAAAGGAAACACCGCCATGATCGCGGATGTTTTCCACCCAGCCTGCAACCTTTATGGAAGAACCAATATCCTGTTCACTCAGCATATCCAGAGTTTTGTCTCTGTAAGTTTTCGATAATTTCATAGTCATTCTCCTCTCCCTGTTCACATTTATATTTACCTTTCCGCGAACTGCGCATCCCTGCGGAACATTTTAATTGATAGAAAAATTGTTTTCCCTGTCAATTAAAAAAACACCGTCCATCCTGATTCTGTCAGGACGAACAGTGTCATATCTGTCCGCGGTACCACCTGAATTACTGCTGTGCAGTCTCTTCATGTCAAAACCTGCTGCGTAACGTGCAGCGGACGGCGCACCTACTGATGAATATCACGTTCAGATTGCTGCTGATAAAGTGTTATTCATATGAATTCACTTTGCAGAGATCACACCATCCTCTGCTCTCTGGGAACGATAAATCATACTACTTCTCTTCGTCATTGCATTTTCAAACGATGATTGAGCTTTTTGAGAATTATAATAATTCATTGTATTAAAGTCAATAAAACCGAAGAGAGAGGACCTGTTTTTACAAGTATTCCTTCTTCTCTCAGAATGAAAATGCATCCTGTCTGAAACCGTTTGTCCGGAATCTCGTATCATGCTAATGGATCAGAAGCAGCTCCACAAGAAATACGGTAATGCAGCTGGCAACGGAAACAACAAAAAGGCTCTGGCCGATCCATGCAAGGGAAATGGCAATGAGCAGTGCCACCAGGGCCGACCAGACTGTCTGTGTGGCTTCCAGAATGGCCGGGAAGGTCATAACTGCCAGTGTTACATAGGGAACGTAGTAGAGGAAGGAACGGATGGTGATGTTTTTGATTTCCTTCCGGATCAGTGTCAGCGGCAGAACACGGATGAGATAGGTGGTTGCTGCCATGACAAACATATAAATATACGTGTTATGGGACATGGGTAATACTCCTTTTCATCATTGGTCTGAGTGACACAGGGATTTTTCTGCAGGGGAAGTATCCGAAACCGGCTGCAGATCAGAAGTCTGAGCGGAAGAAGGCTCTTCTTCCTGAATGGGAAACAGGATGGCTGCTGCCAGAGAAATCACGACCGTCAGAAGAATGATCCGGATACCGGAGGATATCTGCGCAAGAAAAGGGATATTGGAGCAGATATAGCTTCCGATAAAACTGATGGCAACCAGAGCGCCGATGACTTTGCTCTTTTTGGCGGGTGGTATGAAAATGGCGATAAACATGCCGTAGATACCGACATTTAAGGCACTGACAGCCCGAAGGGGCAGTACATTGCCGAGAATAACGCCCAGGAAAGTTCCCGCCACCCAGCCGGGAGACGCGACAGAAATAACACCATATGTATAGAACGGATTCAGCTTTCCGGGAACGGCTATGGAGACGCCGAAGATTTCATCGGTTACGAAAAATCCCATCAGAAGCCGATGAAAAATAGAAGTTGCGGATGAAAGTTTCTGACTGAGTGCACAGGACATCAGAAGGTAACGGGCATTGGCAACACCCTCCATGATGCAGAGCTCCATGTAGGTTGCTCCTGCTGCAATCAGGGTAAATCCAATGTATTCCCCTGCAGATGCATGGTTTGTCAGACTGACCAGAGCGGCCTGAATGGCCGTAAAACCGGCCCGTCTGGCTGTGATGCCAAGGGTAAGGGCCACGGCAAAATACCCCAGACAGATCGGGATCCCGTCCTTCATACCCTTCAGAAACCAGGTACGTTTTGTTTGCGGCATAGTTTTCTCCTCACATTTGTTTGTTCAAATCTCAGCGAAATTTTGGCGTCGGATTCGGTTTGCGAAGCAAATAGTTTCCTAAAGCAGCTTTGCAGAAACGGTACAAGCTGCATGTCCGTCAAAAGTGCATAAAGCAACAGTATGAATTATAGTTAAGCACTATCATAAAGTCAATGACGGTTTTTATTTAATAGGAATTTACGCTTCAAATTTCCAATAATAAATGCAGAAATGAGGTGGAAAACAGCAGTTCAGGCAGTTAATGATCATTCTTCCGTGGCAAGAATCCGGATTGCCTCAATTCCCATCTGAATCTCCTCCATAGTATTAAAATGGGAAAAGCTGAATCGGACAGCTCCCTGCTTTTCCGTATGCAGGGCCTGATGCATCAGCGGTGCACAGTGGGCACCTGCCCTTGTGGCAATGGAGAACCGTTCGGACAATTCATCACTGACCATGGAGGAAGGATAATCCTCAATATTCAGAGAGACAATGGGAGCCCGCATGGGTGCTGTAAAATCACCGTAGATCCGGATGCCGGGAATGTCACGGACACCTTCATAGAAGGTCTGCATCAGCAGATGCTCCTTTTCGTAAAGTTGTTTCTGATCCTGTGCATTGTGCCATTCCAGAGCGGCATGCAGTCCCGCAATGCCGGGACCGTTTAACGTACCTGCTTCCAGAACCGTGGGCATGGAATCCGGCTGTTCTTTCAAAAAGGAATGAATGCCGCTGCCGCCAACCTTAAATGGAGACACGGTGACATCGGGAGCCACACAGATTCCGCCGATTCCCTGGGGGCCCAGAAGTGATTTATGGCCGGTAAAGCAAAGAACGCTGATATGCATTTCCTTCATATGAATGGGAAAGATCCCCGCTGTCTGAGAGGCATCCACCACAAAAAGAAGACCGTTCTTCCGGCAGATTTCACCGATCCGGTACAGGTCAAGCATATTGCCGGTGAGATTGGATGCATGGGTACAGACGATTCCTCTGGTATCGGATGAAATAGCCGCCTCCATATCATCATAGGAAATACATCCATTTTCATCGGCCGGCAAAATAGTCAGTCGGACACCGGCTTTCTCCATCAGGTACAGCGGACGAAGTACAGAATTATGTTCCAGAGCGGTGGTAATGACATGATCGCCGGGGTGGAACAGCCCGCGGATGGCGATGTTCAGACTTTCTGTGGAATTGGCTGTAAATGCCGCCCGTTCCGGCTGATCCAGTCCGAATTTTTCAGCAATCAGCCTTCTTGTATCATAGACGAGCTGCATACTGTTAAGGGCTGCTTTATGGGAACCGCGGGAAGAATTCCCCATGGTTTTCATGGCATGGTAAACGGCATCTGCCACGGAATCCGGTTTCAGAAGACTCGTGGCCGCATTGTCAAAATAAATCATGATATTCAATCCTTTTCCTGTTTTACTGCTTCAAAAGGCCATGTATTTCATAAAATGCGAACTACATGACCTTTTGATTTTAATAGTTATATTCAGTATAACATACGGGAAATACAGGAGCAAATCATTATACAATACTATTTATTGAGAAAAACGATAAATGGTGATGCTTCAGGTTTTTGATTTTCACTCGTTTCACGCCGCAAGAAAGCGATGCATCGGACGGGGAGATATATTCTCCTCATGGTCAAACAGGGGAAAACTTTTGAACTTGATTCTGCCAGTATTGGGATGCAAGCGATATGAATTCTTTTGCCGGTTTTCCCAGATAACTGCCTTTCCTGTAAAGTGCTTTGATGCTCCATGTGGGATGAGAAGGCATAGAAAAAAGAGAAACACCTTTTACACATGGAATATAGTCAGCATCAGGGATGATACTGCAGCACATGCCGGCAGCTACGATATCCATTATAGTACAGGCACGCGTTGTTTCAAAAAGGACATTTGGAATAAAACCAGCCTGTCTGAAAATCTGATTTATAATTTCATAAATAGTGGATTCTTTATACATTAAAGCAAAAGGTTCATCACGAATTTCTTCTATGTCCAGTTCTGGATAGCAGCTGGTATCTGAAGGACGGGCCTTAAGGCAAGCCGGATGATCGGAGGGGATAACCAGTATCAGTTCTTCATTGCAAATGGGAAGGTAAGTGTCTGCTGTCTGTTGAGATTCTTTTAATGTGACAAATCCTATGTCCAGTTCACCTTTGGCAATCAGTTTTTGTTGGGTGCGTACATTTGTTTCCGTTACATTGATCGTAATATCCGGATATTTTTGATGAAAAACGGGATATACCTGTGTGAACATGGCGGTACCGCGTTCAGGTGGAAATCCCACATGCAAAATCCCCTTTTTAATATCAACAAGATCCTGTATCTGGTGGTAGGTTTCTTTTTTCATCTGCAGCATCATTTTTGCAGTTTCCAAATAGATTTTACCTGCTTCTGTGGGAATGCAGTTGGAACGGGAACGAAAGAAAAGGGGAGTTCCAATGTCCTTTTCGACATTCTGAAGTTGCTGGCTGAGCGCTGATGGTGTGATGAACAGTTTTTCAGCTGCACGGGAAATATTATTTTCTTCGGCGATTTTTACTATATACTCAATTTCTTTCAGATTCACGAAAAATTTCTCCTCTAATGCAGGAACAATGTAATTTGCAGCAACAGTTTTTTTCGATTATATAATGCGAACGAAAATTCTTCAAGATTAATCCACAATTTCATTAAGAAAAATTTAAAATAGAATTAGAATAATTAGATTTTCTAATATATAAAGAATTGTTACAATCTTTATATCAACAATATCTGCGCGGATATGAAACTTGATCATACATTTACACAGGAGGATTGTATGGATTACAAAAGTGCATTTGAGATTAAAGATAAGAAATACAGAAGCAGTACACTTACCAATGGATTAGGGCGTTCCGGTCAGAGAGCCCTTCTGTATGCAACAGGCATGGATGAAGAAGATTTAAAGAAACCATTTGTTGCTGTAATTGCTTCTTTCAGCGAGATGGTTCCTGGCCATGTACATTTAAGAGAATTAGCAGAATATGTAAAACAGGGAATTATTGAAGCAGGCGGTGTCCCCAGACAGTCTGAAACGATTGCAATCTGTGATGGACTTTGTCAGGGACATAAGGGAATGTGTTATCCGCTGGCAAGTCGGGATTTAATTGCAGATTCCGTAGAGATGGTAGTAGAGGCTCATCATTTTGATGCTATGGTGCTTTTGCCTGGATGTGACAAAATTATTCCGGGTATGCTTATGGCAGCAGCCAGACTGGATATTCCGGCAATTGTGGTTCCGGGAGGTCCCATGCTTCCCGGCAATGTGGAAGGAAACGCTCTGTTTTGTTCCAGTGAGCTTCGTGAATATCCCGGAAGAGTAGAGGCAGGAATTACAACAGTTGAGAAGATGAAGGCAGCAGAAAAAGCTGCACTCCCTACTGCAGGAAGTTGTGCTCATCTGGGAACAGCTAATTCCATGTGTATGCTGACAGAGGTTCTGGGAATGTCTCTGCCAGGGGCAGGAACAGCCCCGGCGGTTTCCAATAAACGCAAAAGAATTGCAAAAGCTTCCGGAAGATATGTAATGGAACTGCTGGAAAAAAAGATTACCCCCAGAAAAATACTGACTCGTGAAACGATGCTGAATGGTATTGCAGGAGCTATGGCTACAGGTTCTTCCACAAATCTGGTTCTTCATTTAATGGCAATTGCTCATGAAGCAAACGTTGAATTGAATCTGAAGGATTTTGATAGAATCAGTCGGGAAGTTCCTTTTATCTGCAATCTGCAGCCTTCGGGAAAATACCCGATTGTATCTCTGGATGCCAGCGGCGGAATTCAGGCAGTTATGAAAGTAATTGAAAAGCGCCTGCACACGGAAGTGATGACTGTTACCGGAAAAACAGTTAAGGAGCTGCTGGAAAAGGTTGATGTACAGCCGGATGATGTGCTGAAAACCATGGAAGCACCACAGAAAGAAGAAGGCGGAATTGCAGTGCTGTATGGCAATCTGGCACCCAATGGAGCTGTTGTGAAGCAGTCCGGAGTTAAGACATCGATGTATCATTTTCGAGGGAAAGCAAGAGTATTCAACTCCATGGAAGAGGCAGACGCTGCTGTAAGTGGAGATCAGATTGAAAAAGGTACCGTAATTGTTATCCGCTACGAGGGACCCAAAGGAGGACCGGGTATGAGAGAAATGCTTTCTACAACATCTCTTATCATGGGTCGTGGAATGGATGAGGACTGTGCTCTGGTAACAGATGGTCGTTTTTCAGGAGCTACTCACGGCCCTTGTGTAGGCCATGTTTCACCGGAAGCGGCGGCAGGCGGTCCCATCGCTTTTGTTGAAGACGGAGATGAAATTGAAATTGACATTAACAACCGTACTTTAAAAATTTTTGTATCTGAGGAAGAATTTGCCCGCAGAAAAGAAGGATGGATTCCTGTCAGAAAGCCCAGAAAACCGGCTCTGGCAAAATATGCTTATATGGTAAGCTCTGCAGATACGGGAGCAATTATTGATGTATCTCAACTGTAAATATGATCATTCAGAACCCAAAAACCCATACATTTATTGCGTTGCTTCTGGCAGCTCTGATTACAGGGTTGATTGGAGGAATGAATCCTACTTTCAGGGAACTATTGTGTGAACAGTAATTCCCCCTTTCCCCCAATGCATCTCCCAAATTGACAGTTTAACGAAACATAGATATACTGTAACTGTTTGGCAGAAAATTCCCAATATTCTGCTGAATTGTTAAAAAAAGACTTACACCCGAGGTGACAGATTATGTATCGTATTGTATCCAAACTCCTGATTTACGGAGATATGCCCAAAGACTCCATTCTGATGGAACTGAGCGATATTTACAAAAATATGGATCAGAAAACCCAGTCCAGGGATGAACTGGTGACCCGTGTATTTACCCAGATCAAACATCTGCTGCAGGTGGCAACGGATTATGGTTTTGATAAAAATCTCTGGCACAATTATCTGACGTTTCTGCTGATTACCGATGAAAATCCCTTCAGTCTGACCTGCGAAAAGGTGGGAGCCCATCAGGGCAGTGTGAATTATTTTGCGGAAGGGGATTTCCGTGCCTTTAAAGCTTTGTTTGATTTTGACTTTTCCCATCTGGAAGAGGAGCTCGGCATCGACTGCTTCAGCCGGATTTCAGACTATCATGCCATCGGCAAGAAAGAGCTGATGTACAACAAGAATGTCAGTGAAAAGGTACAGGCCCTCAGTGAAAAGCTGGAGCAGGCAGCGGATGAAAAGGATTTCTTCCGCATGGTTACGGATTTCTACAAAGCATACGGTGTGGGCATGTTCGGTCTGAATAAAGCCTTTCGTATTGCATCCTCTGACAGGGGAACCATTCAGTTCTGTCCCATCAACAATATGGATGCGGTGGTACTGGATGACCTGATCGGATATGAGATTCAGAAAAAGAAGCTGGTGGATAATACCCAGGCCTTTGTGGAAGGAAGAAAAGCCAACAATGTGCTGCTCTTTGGTGACAGCGGTACCGGTAAATCCACAAGTATCAAGGCAATTGTCAACGAATTTTATGATCAGGGTCTCCGTATGATTGAAATCTATAAACATCAGTTTAAGGATCTGTCCACGGTGATTTCCCAGATCAAAAACCGGAATTATAAATTTATCATTTACATGGATGATCTTTCCTTTGAGGAATTTGAAATCGAGTATAAATTCCTGAAGGCTGTCATTGAGGGCGGTGTGGAGACCAGACCGGATAATATTCTGATCTATGCAACCTCAAACCGCCGTCATCTGATCAAGGAAAACTGGAATGACAGAAATGATATGGAACATCGAAATGATATGCACCATTCCGATACCATGGAAGAGAAGCTGTCACTGGTCAATCGTTTTGGTGTTACCATCAGTTTCTCCAAACCCAGTCAGAAGGAATATTTCAATATTGTGATCAATCTGGCCCGCCGTGCCGGCATTACCATGTCCGACGAAGAACTCTGCAAAGAAGCCAACAAGTGGGAACTGAGCCACGGCGGTATTTCCGGACGGACGGCACAGCAGTTTATCAATTATATCAGCGGAAGTGTGGAGGTTTAATATGTATTTTGTACCGGACGGCACGGAAAAGTGCGGATTTTATGAGTGTAAGGACTGTGGATACCGGTTTCTGTCTGTGGAAACAGAACCAATGGTGGTCTGCCCCACCTGTGAAGGGGATGTGGATTATGAAATCGGACCGGATGAAGTGATGAGAGCAGCAGAAAAAAATGCGGTGCTTCTTGAAATTGTGGAGGGGGAGGATGTGGAAAAGATGGATATCCTCCTCAGTCTGGCCATTACCGGAGGCGATTACAGCTGGATCTGATGGTTTCATAACAGTATTTTCTGAAAAATAAAAATAGCGGAAATACAAAGCTGGTCCCTTTCCGGATGGCAGCAGATTTGAAAGGGCTGTCATTGGGAAAGGGACCTGTTCTCTATTCCGTAATAATATCCGGATATTGCTTCTTCAGAAACTGAATCATTTCCATGACATGGGGTTTATGAATCCGCCGTTTGTTATAGACGAGATACAGATTTCGTTTGTGCCTTACTCCATCCGTGGAGAATTCAAGAATCTGACCGTTTTCAAGAAGATCTTTGATTGAAAGGGTGGATACAAAGGAAATTCCCAGCCCACATACGATGGACCGCTTTATGGATTCCAGATCATTCATCCGTGCAATGATGTGAAGAGAAGCCAGATCAATTTCCTGGGCAGACAGGAATTTTTCAATTTCTTTCTGGGTGCCGGACCCGTTCTCACGCATGATAATGGGTTCCTGCAGAATTCTTTTTAAAGGGACATTGGATTCTTTCAGATGCTGATAATAACTTGTGGCAGGAGCTGCCAGAGTCAGCTCATCCTGAAAAAACGGAATATAGACGCAATCATTCGAATCGGAAACTGCACCGGTTAAACCAAAATCGATGGTTCCGTCCAGAACCTTATTGATTACTTTTTTGCTGTCGGATTGCAGCACATTAAAAACAATACCGGGTGCCTGCCGGCTGAAAGAACTAAGCAGTTCCGGCAGGATATAGGAAGATGGGATGGTTGATACCCCAAATGTAATGACTTTCCGGGTGCCGCCGGTGAAATCGTTGATAATGTTGTTGCGCATATTCAGAATATTGACGGCATATTCGTAAAACTGCTGTCCGCGAAAGGTCAGCTCCATTTTTTTGGTCGTGCGGAGAATCAGTTTCGTGTGAAGTTCTTTTTCAAGGGCACTGATGTGAGCACTGATGGTAGGCTGTGTCAGAAATAATTTCTTTGCGGCTTCAGAAAAACTATTACAATCGACTGCAGTAACAAAAGCTTCCAGTTGTTTAAAATCCATAAAATATCCCCCTTGTATAACAATATCTATATTAACACTGAATAAATAAAAAATCTATGTGCAAATTTAGCAAATATTTATGACATATTTATTGTTTTTATCAATGGAAAATGTTGTATATTTTGTATAATCCATGATTATTGTAGGATTTATACAAATATAGATTATACTTATAAATATCTTATAAAAAACCTCTAAACAAAGAGGTTCCCTTACGCTTACATGTTCTGTCACATGGCTTCTGTCCGGAACTTTTTGTAAATCCCGGATTGATTAGATGACAGATAATAATTATTATCCAGTTTTTTGCCGAATCTCCAGAAAGAAATTGTTTTGTTTAAAAAGTAGTGCTTGCAACACAAAAAAAAACCTGCTATAATGCACTCCAATACAAACGGGATGAGATCCGTAATGAAACGGAGTCTGTAACCGTGTTATGTTAAAAGGGAGTAGTTGCGATTACGTAATCAACATACCCCGGGTTTTCCCGTGGTTGCGTAACTTTCTGTTTGATACCGAAAGAACAAGACTTTTAGCACCGAAGAGATGAAAGAATCTGCAGGTGCTGAAAGTCTTTTTTTATATAAAAATTATGTTGCTGAAAGAATTTGCCGCAGATTATGCAGTTCCTGAGAAGGGAGATTCCATTTTATCTGCAGGCAGCCGGTCTGGAAACCGGAAGGTATGAAAAATACAGGGAGGTTATTTATGGATTATCTGATGACAATTCTGCTGCAGCTGGTTCTGCTGGTGGTTGGTTTTGTTTTTCTTGTGAAAGGAGCTGACTGGTTTGTGGATGGTGCTGCCGGGATTGCAGCGAAATTCGGGATCCCTCAGCTGGTAATCGGTCTGACGATTGTAGCCATGGGAACAAGTGCACCGGAAGCCGCGGTCAGTATCACAGCGGCCACTCAGGGCAGTGCGGATATTACCATCGGTAATATTCTGGGAAGTAATATTCTGAATGTGCTGATTATTCTTGGTATTACGGCAGTGATTACCAATGTGGCGGTGAAAAAGAGTACACTGAAAGTGGAAATTCCTTTTGCCATCGCCATATCAGTTGTTCTTACGGTATTTGGTCTGACGGGAAACCGGATCACAAGAGCAGAAGGTATTGCCCTGCTGATTCTGTTTGCAGGTTTTCTGTATTATCTGTACCGAATGACCATCAGCGGTGAAAATGCACCGGAAGAGGAAGACGAAGAGAAATCCATCGTCAAACTGATTCTGTTTTCGATCATTGGTGTGATACTGATCATTAAAGGCAGTGATATTGTTGTGGACAGTGCATCGGAACTGGCGTCCATTTTTGGTATGTCACAGAGATTCATTGCGCTTACCATTGTGGCGCTGGGAACTTCTCTTCCGGAACTGGTTACTTCTGCTGTTGCAGCCACAAAGGGTAAGGCAGATATTGCCATCGGTAATATTGTAGGCAGCAATATTTTCAATATCCTCTTCGTTGTAGGTATCGTATCTTTGATTATTCCGGTTCCTTTTGCATCGAATTTCATGGTGGATGCCATGGTTGCCATTGGATCGGTCGTCCTGCTGTGGCTGTGTTTGTTCCGGGACCGGGTGCTGCAGAGAATGAATGGTGTGATATTCCTTCTGGCATATCTTGGCTACTTTATTTATCTGATTTTCTGAAAAAATCAGATCTTACATAGGCTGCCCTACCGGACCGAGTTTTGAATTTTATATTTATACATATGAAAAACTGTGAGGGTGTCGCACGACCAATGTCATTGGGATAATGACATTGGTCGTGCGCACCCTCTTTTCGCTGCTGATATATTCACCGAAAATGTGCATTCGGTTCTGTATTTGTGGTGAATATACTGACTGTCATTCAGATAAAGAAAAAGGGATTTGCTTCTGTTGACAATCGGGTATGGAAAAAGTAGAATGATATAATAATGTACTAAACATCAGAAAGGCGTATTGGAGTTGTCAGATTTTTCAGAACAGATGTTAATGACAGGCAATCATGTGCCTGTATACAGCTATGCCAATCCGCACCTGCACAGCTTTTGCCTGTGTCTGTATCTGCGGGCAGGCTCTCTGTATGAAACGGATGAAAAAAATGGTATTTCCCATTTTTTTGAGCACATTGTATTTAAAAATATTAATCATAAGTATCATGGGGAACTGTACCGGATTCTGGACAGGCTCGGACTGGAGTTTAATGGCTGTACATACAAAGAGTTTATGCAGTTTGTGATTACAGGGGCCACCGTCCATTTTAATGAGGCGGCAGAGATTCTGACCGCAATTTTTGAACCGTTTGTGCTGCCGTCAGTCGATATTGCTACAGAACGGCGCAGGGTAAAGTCTGAACTCCGGGAAGCGGATGAATTTACTTCTCTGGATTATTTTACACAGCAGATTGTCTGGGAGGGAACCAGTCTTCGAAATACCATCGGAGGAACCTATTCCAATCTGGACCGGATCGGAATACGGGCACTGAGACAGGCATCAGAAGAACTGCTGACAGTAAATAATATTTTTTTCTATGTAACAGGTTCTTTCAGCGATAATCAGCTTTCCCATCTGATTACATGTGTGGAGCGGTATCCGCTGAAAAGTGCTCAGACAGTCAGAGAAAATATGGCACCGGTTCCCAACCGGTTTTTTAATAGAAACTGTACAGTTGCGATTAAAAACAGTGAATATCATTATGTAAGATTTTCCTTCGATGTGGATACATCCCGTTATTCGGAGGCGGAAAATTCCCTGTTTTATGATATCCTGTTTGAAGGAGAAAGCTGCAGGATTCATCAGGAATTATCGGAACAGACCGGATTTGTGTACAGTTTTGCACCGCAATATGAACGGTATAATAATCTGGGGAATCTCAGTGTTTACTATGAAGTACGTCCTGCGGATCTGTATGCTTCTGTGGAGAAAGTTGTGGATGTATTCTGTTCCATGAAGCACGGTCTGAAGGATGAGCTGTTGTATGTGCTCCCGCCCTATGTGGACAATGCCATGCTGCTGCTGGACGATGCGGAGGAATTTAACTGGAACAGGGCATATGAATGCCATATCCTTTCAGAAACATACCGGAATATTGAAGAACGAAAACGAGCATATGAAGCAGTAACGATTCAGCGGATCATGGAAATGGCCCGTGAAATCTTCCGGACGGAGAATCTGGTGGTTACGTTTAAAGCTCCCAAAAACCGGGTGGATCCGGAAAAGATCAGAGAAATCTGCAGCAGGCTGGATCGGGAGAGTACATTATAAGAGGAAAGGAGAACCGGAATTCAATCCGGCAACAGAATCATGTTTGAAAACGAAAACAGACCAATTGATAATCAGATTGATAAGTGCGCTCCGGAAGACTGCAGTACCTGCAGCTCAGACTGTGGATCCAGAATTAACTTGGATGACAGGATTATAGAAATCACCACCGATGATGATGAAAAAATTAAATGTC
>JBJELP010000033.1:10309-18609 GCA_051879215.1 Lachnospiraceae bacterium | reverse complement strand
TCTCATTCTCCCCAAGCTCTCCCATGTCACCTAAGACCGCAATCTTTCTGCCCTTGCCCTGCGCGAGCACATCCAGAGATGCTCTCATGGAAACCGGATTGGCATTGTAGCAGTCATCAATGATAATCATATCATTGACTTTGATCAGGTTTGTTCGGCCATCGATGGTTTTTGCGCTTTCGATACCTGCCACGATCTGAGCATTTGTCAGGCCAAGCTTTCTGCCCACACATGCCCCGGCACATGCGTTATATACGTTGTGGATACCCGGAATCGGAACCAGTGTCTGGAGTTCTTCCTCTGGAAACTGGAGGGTAAATGCCATGCCTTCCAGCCCTCTGTTCTCCACATTGATTCCACGAACCATTACGGTTTCGTCATAGTTATCCACTTTTTCGAAGGTATCAGATACAAACGTTCCTTCCTGGTCCGCCACTATGTAACGGATAGGGGTTACCGCTTTTTTTACGGCGCTGTCGTATCCTGCCCCTGCAGTCATACCAGTCTCCGTCTTTCCATTGACCGGAACAGATGCCACAGTGGACAGTTTATCATCATTGCCATTGAGAACGATGACACCATCCTCTTTCAGGAAATCAAACATCTCCGATTTTGCCTTTAAGATTCCGTCCCTGGATTTGAGATTTTCCAGATGGGCCATGCCGATATTGGTCATCACGCAAATGTCCGGCTTTGCAATCTTCGCCAGCCGGTGCATCTCGCCAAAGTCGGAAATTCCCATCTCCACCACAGCCACCTCATGTTCTTCGCGAATGCGGAGGATCGTCAGCGGGAGTCCCACCTCGTTATTAAAATTACCCGCTGTTTTTAATACACAGTATTTCTGTTCCAGCACAGAAGCCACCATCTCTTTGGTGCTGGTTTTTCCAACGCTGCCTGCAATGCCCACAATCCTGATATCAAGCTGTTCCCGATAAAACTCTGCGATAGCTTTCAGGGCAACCGGTGTGGATTCCACCAGAATATACGGGCCTGCCGGGTTTTCCAGTTCAACCTCAGACAGAACTGCCGCTGCACCCTGGGCAAACACATTTGGAATGAACTTGTGTCCGTCTACCCGTTCTCCCTTGATCGGGATAAACAGGAATCCTTCTTCCACCTGCCTGCTGTCGATGACGGCACCCTGAATCTCTGTATTTTTATGATTTTCCGGTCCGATATAAGTTCCACCGCAGGCTGAAGCAATGTTAGCCAGTGTCATATTTTTCATTTCATCACCAGTTCTTTCTTTTTTCTGTCTAAAAAGAGATTATGGTTTACATAATATTTTTTGTTTTATTCAATATATGTAATCCATCCTACGTTTTTTACGTCATCCAGGTCCCGATTCAAACTATGATTTCACTATTTATACTTATCGAGAGAAATCTGAATCAGTTTTTCACACAGTGCCACAAAATCCATGCCGATCACTGCTGCTTCCTGAGGCAGCAGACTGGTTGGGGTCATGCCGGGGAGGGTATTTGCCTCCAGACAATAGATTTCATTGTTTTCGCTGAGAAGAAAGTCTGCTCTGGAATAGGTAGTAAGCCCGAGAACTCTAGCCACTTCTTCCGCAAAATACTGCATCTTACCTGTAATCTCCTCAGAAAGCTCTGCCGGGCAGGTTTCTACCGCGCTTCCTGCTTTGTATTTGTTCTTATAATCGTAAAATCCCTCCAGCGGCGCAATCTCAATGATCGGAAGGGCCTTGCCGGAAATCACACCTACGGAAAATTCCCGTCCTTTTACGTAAGACTCGATGACAACTTCGTCCTCATACTTGAAGGCTTCTTCCATGGCCACATCATATTCGTCCTCTGTCCGAACAATGGAAACCCCGATACTGGAGCCGCCGCAGCATGGTTTTACCACACATGGAAGCGCAAGTCCTGTTTCTGCCAGAGATTTTTTCTCTGTCTTTTTCATAGCGATGCCCTGTGGTGTTGGAATGCCATTTGCCACAAACAACTGCTTGCTCATGCCCTTATCCATAGCCAGGGCGCTGCTCAGATAGCCGGATCCTGTATATTTTACACCCAAAAGATCAAAGGCCGCCTGAATCTTGCCGTTCTCACCATTTTCACCGTGGAGTGCCATAAAAACAATATCTGCCGCCTGGCAGAGACGGATCACATTTGGTCCGAAGAAGCAATCGGACTGATCCTTTCTCATGGCTTTTACCTGAGCAATATCCGGTGCAGCTTCTGAAATCTGTCCGACACAGGAGCTGATTTCCTCTGCCCGGTCGAAGATACCGGTCAGATCCTCCTCTTTATCACTATATCCCATAAAAACATCAATCAAAATTACCTGATGTCCTGCTTTTTTCAACGCCTGGCTTACCTGTGTACCTGTGATAATGGATACATCCCGCTCTGTACTGAGCCCGCCGGCTAAAACAACGATATTCATATCTATTTTCCACCTTTCTGCGAAGGGCAACGATGGGGTTATGAAACCCGGTCCTGCTTTTCGCTTTATAATCCCTTCTGATACAATTCTTTTATATTCATCCTGTGACAAAAAATGAGATAAAAGAAAGATTTTCTTCCAAACCTTTTTATTTTACCAAGATGGTTTATCTGTGTCAAACGATAGCAGCATTTTTCCGTAAGGTACATTTTTTCCAAAACGGGGCATCCTATGCTTTTTCACACTCATTCTTTGTGTTTCAAAAACGCGGCATCCTGTGTCTCCTGACAAAATCCCCCTCTAACACCAGGCTCCATCCAGCGTAATGATCTGTCCATTCAGGTAATCATTCCCCTCTGCAAGCTGCAGCACCAGCTGTGCCACCTCCTCTGCAGAACCGAATCTGCCCGCCGGAATTTCTTCTTTTAAGGCTTCCCGCTCTTCCTGGGAAAAACAGTGATTCATACGGGTATCAATGGTTCCACAGGCGATGGCATTCACCTGGATATTACTTGGCGCCAGTTCCTTTGCCAGTGCTTTTGTAAACGCATTTACGCCTCCTTTAGACGCAGAATAAGCCACTTCACAGGATGCGCCTACGTTTCCCCAGACAGAGGAAATATTGATAATCTTTCCCGCCTTCTTGTGAACCATGTGGGGAATGACCCGCCTGCTGCAGTAAAATACCGAAGAAAGATTGGTAGCGATCACCCGGTTCCACTCCACTGCGGTCATGTCACTGAGCAGTCCCACATGGGAAATGCCTGCATTATTTACAAGGATGTCAATGCCGGTTCCTTCTTCAAGTCTTCCATATGCACTATTAAAATCCGCTCTGTCCGGCTGTCCTGCCCGGGACAGAGAACCGTCCCCCCGTCCGAGGATTGCCTTGATCTCCTGAAACATCTCTTCCACCTGCGCATCGTCAGACACATCATAAATCAGCGGAATACACTGCGTTCTGAACTCTTCATTCCAGATTTCCGCCAGATCCAGCAGTTCCTTTTTGGACGTGCGGCAGTTCATAAAGACCCGATATCCATTTTTTATAAAAATATGTGCGATTTCTTTCCCGATTCCATGGGATGCACCTGTAACCAAAACATTTTTCATCGCTTTTCCTCTTTTTTCACAACAGCCCGAAACCAACAATGCCCCAGATGATGGCTTCCAGAGCCCCCGCAATCACATCTCTGGGAAAATGAACACCGCCAACCACACGAATGTAAGCCAGCAATACCCCCAGCACCAGAAAGACAATCCCTAATGGTATCCACACGTATCCCAATGCCATGGCAATCATAAAAATCGAGAAGGCATGTCTGCTGGGGAAGGACTGTCCCTTCTTCCGCCGGGACAAGAGCGGCTGAATGTCCAACACTTCATAGGGACGGCTGGCATTGAACACCTTGCGGAACAGGGTCACACCCCCAAATCCAATCGCCGGCACCAGCAGCACCTGCCAAAAGACATCCCTGTCCAAAATCAGCTGGCTGATTACCAGCGCGATATAAGCAACATAGGTGACGATTGTCAGTATCTTATTTGTATATTCCAGTCCCCTGGCACCATTCGCACTGCGGCGAAAGGGTGCGCTGATTCTTTCATAGGTTTTTTCTGTCATCATGGTTTCTTTCCATTACTTTCTTTACTTTCTATAATTTCTTTATTTCCCTGGTATTGCCTCACCGCAATACTCTCTAACATTTGATTGTACTTCATTCCCACAATATTTCCAAGATATTTTCCTCTGACTTACTATTTTCTTTTTCTCTGACACAGCTTTTCTCGCCCTCTGGCACAGCTTTTCTCGCCCTCTGGCACAGCTTTTTTCGCCCTCTGGCACAGCTTTTTTCGTCCCCTGGCACAGTTTTTTCTATGTTTAACAGATTTGCATCCGTTCTAAAATCTCTGCAAAAAATTTTCCATAACAGAATTTTTTCTGCTATACTGAAATAGCTGTCCAAAAGTGACAGCCTTTGGAATTTACATGATAAATCACACCACCTTGTGTTGAAATACCGATTGAGAAAGGAGATATCCAACAAACCATGAATAAAAAAGAGATATCCGAAATCAAACGATTGTTTACAAAAGAGCGCTGTGCCATCGACCGCATATGTGGCTGCTACATAGACGCTGAAAAGGAAAAAAGACTACAGTTTAAAGAGGCATTTCTCTCCCTTCCTGAGGAAGCCATGTACAAATATTTTGACATTTTCAGAAAGACCTTATCCGGAACCATCGGAAAAAACCTGGTGAACATGGAGTTCCCGCTGGAACAGGAAATGGGTGAAGGAACCCAGAAAATGCTTCTAACCTTAAGAGACAGCGAGTTAAAAGACGATGAACTTCTGGAACAGTTTTACGACAAAATCATCGAAACCTACTATCATCCGGAAAATTATTTCATTATACTGGTTCACGGCACCTACGATATTCCGAGCAAAACATCCGATGGCATGGAAATGGAGGATGCTTCTGATTATGTATACAGTTTTATCCTGTGCAGCATCTGTCCGGTACAATTGTCCAAAGCCGGCCTGTGCTACAACGCTGAAAACAACGCTATTGAGGACCGTATCCGAGACTGGATCGTTGAACTGCCGGAACAGGGCTTTTTATTCCCTGCATTCAATGACAGAAATACCGACTTACATAGTATTTTATATTTTTCCAAAAATTCCAAGGAGTTTTGCAGTGAGATCGTTGGTGAGATTCTTGGCTGTGTAGAACCGCTTCCTGCACCTGCTCAGAAAGAATCCATCGATACCATTATCGAAGATACCTTTGGCGCAGAGTGCAGCCTGGAAACCATCCGTATGATTCACGAAAATCTGACGGAGCTGATTGAAGAGGCAAAAGACAGTCCGGATCCGGTAGAACTTCAGAAAGAAGATGTCCGAAGCCTACTGTTTCGAAGCGGTGCCACAGAGGAGAATCTGGAAAACTTTGAAGAGCAATACGACAATCGTGTAGGGGAAAAAGCATCCGTCATGGCTGCAAACATTACCAACACCCGAAAGTTCGAGATCAAAACACCGGATGTGGTGGTAAAGGTCAATCCGTCCAGAACCGATCTGGTGGACACGCGCATCATTAACGGAAAGCGCTGCCTGATCATTGAGCTCAGTGATGAAGTAGAAGTCAATGGAATCCATGTTTATCCGGACCAGGATGAGGAAGCTATGGACATACCCTTCTAAACCAAACCGGCAAAAAATTCTGTGGACAAATTGATTTTCTGCAGACCAATTTTTATATAATCCCTTTAATTTGTATACGATCTTTTTGACTTTTAACAGGGCTGTCGCATCTATGGTTTGATATGCGCGCTTCCAGGTAGACAAGAGAAACAAAAAACCTGTTTACTTAGGAGAGAGCATACCAGTCTGCTTAACCTTTCTATGCGACAGCCCCGTTTTTAATAAGTGTATTTTTTTCTATGAAAAACTATTTACCGTATTCTACACCAACACTTCTTTGGAATACTCCAAAAACGCCCGCAGTGCAGATGTTGTCCAACGATTCTTTCCATACACAACCTGCATCAGCATGGAAATGGAATACCCTTCCACATTGATCACTGCAATTTTTCCTTCTTTCAGAGCTTCTTCCAATGTGAATTTAGCAAGCAAACCCACACCGATATTTTCTGCAACGCAGTCGATAATCATTCTGGTGTATCCTACCTCATGAACCTTGTTCACCCATTTCCCCTGATCTGCCAGGTATTGCTCGAAGGCCTCTCGATAGTTACATCCTTCCTCAATATGAATGAAGGTTTCCTGTATCAACTCATCCATGGAAACGGATTTTCTCTTTGCAAAAGGATGGTTTTTAGAACAGAAAAAGCAGATTTCTGTCTCAATCTCATGGGCAGTCTCCCAGGTAGGCCGGTTCAGCTTCTTATCTACGGTCAGGATGACATCCAGCTCCCCCTTCTCCAGCTTATCCATACACTCCAGGGTGGTGGCTACAACGGTCTTCACCTTTACTTTCGGATATTTCTTCATATAGCCTTTGAAAATATCTCCGTAGCGGGAGGCACACATGGTCTCCATAACCCCCACACGAATCATGCCTGTGGGCTCCGTCTCATTCCGGAAATGATCCAGTGCCCGGTGCTCCTGTCTGAGCATCTCATATGCAAATTCCCGAAATTCCTCCCCCGCTGCAGACAGGGTAATGCGCTTGCCGTTTCGCTCAAACAACGTCGCCTGCAGTTCCTGCTCTAATGCCTGAATCTGCATCGTCACTGTGGACTGAGCATACCCCAGCTCCTGAGCCGCACGAGAAAAATTTCCTATTTCCGCAACCTTGGCAAAAGTTTTAATATTTCTCAGTTCCATTTGACACCTCTTAAAATCATTATCAATTATTTTGATAATCTATATCGGTTTTTTCAATTTTACGGATATATTCTAATATGATATTATTCTCTTGTAAAGATAAGAATCAATATATACCTTTTTACAACTCTCAACTGGGAAAGCTCTTCGGAGCTTTTCTTTGCGTTTACGGAAAAAACACAAAAAATATGCAAACAACACTTTATTTCTATTGTGTGTTTGCATATTTTTTTAATTTTATTTTTAATTTGTTTTTTCTATTTTCTTTTTTAAATACTCCAGTGTTTCTGCGCAGGCCTTCTGCATGCTTCCATTTTTCAGACACTCTAATGTCCATGGATCCAAATCCCTGCCTGCAATATCTTTGACATACCCATTTTCAAAATACGCATGTGGCATATTATGGATCATTGTATAAGAAACAGGCACCCCTGCCGCCTCCAACATGTGTACATATTTTATGCCCTCATGCTGAAGCTCATCCTTTTCGGCAACAACCACAATGGCCTGTGGCAGCCCCTCCAGATCTTCTCCTGACGCAAACACAGGGGAAGCCAGAATGTTTTTTGCATTTTCCGGATCAACATACAGTTCATTAAATGCAAGCAGCACTTCCGGAGCAAAACTGCCCTCATTCCCTTTTTGGGCCGGATGGGTCACAAGATCGATGCATGGATACATCAATATCTGATATTCGTAAAGATCTTTTCCCTGCTGCTTTGCATAGATACAGGATGTTGCCGCCAGATTGGCACCTGCACTGCATCCCATAATCCACATCTGTTCCGGATCAAATCCAAAAGCTGTGGCATGCTGTTTCAGATAACAGGATGCTTCAAACACATCCTCCACCGGTGCCGGCCATCTGTAGTCCGGACATTTCCGATATTCCAGAGATGCAACATTCACACCCAGTGCTTTGCTGACTGCCACCCACATATCGTCATCCAAAGCAGCACCGCCAAAAACAAAGCCACCCCCATGAAGCCCAATGAGCAACGGGGCGTTTTCGCTGTCTGCCGGATAATATACCATCTCAATACTCCGGTCAGACAATTCTATAGCATGGCGCTCTCCCTTCACGGGAACAATCTTGTTCAGTCTGCGCATCTGTCTGCCCTGCTCAGAAAAAATCTCCTTTAACTGATTGATCTTCATTCTTACCTCTGTATCCATCATTGACCTCCGTAAGCATTCTTCTCGTTCTATAATACTTCCATTTTAACGGGAAATCGCCTGTATGTAAAACCCTTCCTGCTTTAACTTGCTCTTCTTTCCCTTCATTTCCAAATTCCAGCATGTCGAAATCCAATTTCCCATTTAAACCTGCTCATTTTTCCTGACCGTTCCAAATCCAAGCATGCTGATATCCGATTTCCCATTTAAACCTGCTCGTTTTTCCTGACCGTTCCAAATCCAAGCATGCTGAAATTCAATTTCCCATTTAAACCTGCTCATTTTTCCCTTCGTTTTCAAATCAAGCATGCTGATATCCGATTTCCCATTTAAACCTGCTCATTTTTCCTGACCGTT
>JBJELP010000033.1:0-10209 GCA_051879215.1 Lachnospiraceae bacterium | reverse complement strand
TTTTTCCTGACCGTTCCAAATCCAAGCATGCTGAAATCCAATTTCCCATTTAAACTTGCTAGTTTACATAACACCGCCGCAAAAAACTTCTATATTTCTGATAATATCAAAAAAAATGAGTCCTGCTTTTTACAGAACTCATTCAACATCATAATATGTACTTGCTTAGATTGCTTTTCCGTCCGGATTTCCAATATCATAAGGTGTTGTCTGGTACACGTAATAATTGATCCAGTTGCCGAACAGAAGCTGTCCTGCTGAACGCCATGTTACCACAGGTTTCTTGGTTGGATCATCATCCGGGAAATAATTAACCGGAATCATTGGATTCAGTCCTTTTGCCAAATCTCTTTCATATTCCAATTTTAATGTATCAGCATCATACTCCAAATGACAGGAGACAAAGAAGTGTTTGGAATCTGTAGACTTCACAATTGTCACACCGGCCTCGTCGGATGTTGCAATCAGCTCCAGCTCCGGAATCGCCAAAATATCCTCAGCATGAAACTCAGTTGCTCTGGAATGGGGTGCCCAGAAGATGTCATCAAATCCCCGGAAAAGCGGCGAACTTTTCTTTAATACATAGTTTGAATACACGCCGGAAAGCTTGTCAGGACGGTCGTATTTTGGCACACCATAATGATAATACAGACCTGCAAAAGCTCCCCAGCACACATGCATGGTACAGTGTACATGGGTCTTGCTCCACTCCATAATTGTGCAGAGTTCCTGCCAGTAATCTACATCTTCAAAGGCAACCCCATCCAGCGGTGCCCCTGTGATGATCATACCGTCAAACCAACGATTCTTAACCTGCTCAAAAGTTGTATAAAAGTTTTCCAGATGACAGGAATCCACATGAGAGGATTCATGTGTCGCTGTATGTAAAAACTCACACTTAATCTGCAATGGTGTGTTGGATAATTTTCTAAGCAGCTGCGTCTCTGTAACAATTTTGGTTGGCATCAGATTCAGAATCAGCACATTCAGCGGTCTGATATCCTGATGCATCGCACGATACTCTGTCATTACAAATATATTTTCACCTTCCAAAATAGAAGTTGCCGGAAGAGAATCTGGAATCTTAATAGGCATAATTGCTCACTCCTTATTTCATCTGCTGTCATAAAAAAGCGTTATGACAACGGTTCTGCTTTGTCTGAAAACACACTGATAAACTTTGACTGGCAAAGTATACGAAAAATTACAATCATTTTACCTAAAAACGATTTAGAAATCAAGTTAGTTTGATAAAGTGCTCCTGCCCATCTTTTTAAAAAAGAACCGTCTCCAAAACAGGAAACGGTTCAAAGCTCTTTTCACTCTCTTCAACTGTGACTGATCCCAAAGACATTATTTTTACATAAACAACGATTTTCACATGGGCAACAGTGTTTTTATGCCAACAACAGCGTTTTTATGCCAACAACAGCGTTTTTACTCCGAAATACACCAGCACCAGGATACCCAGCACAATTCGGTACCATCCAAACACTTTGAAATCATGCTTTTTGATATAACTCATCAAAAACTTAATGACAATGATGGATACGATAAATGCCACTACCATACCTACAATCAGGATTGCCATCTCTGCAGATGTAAAATTCAGACCGAATTTCACCAATTTCAGAAGGCTTGCGCCAAACATAACCGGAATTGCCAGATAAAATGTAAATTCTGCAGCAGCCACACGGGATACTCCGATCAAAAGCGCACCTACGATGGTGGCACCGGAACGGGATGTTCCGGGGAAAATCGCTGCAATCAGCTGAAACAGACCAATGATCAGGCAAAGTTTCCATGTCAGATCATCAACCGTCGCCACATGGCTCCGTTTTCCTTTGTGCCGATTTTCTATCACAATAAACGCAACACCAAAAATAATCAGGAAAATTGCAACCGTCTGGTAATTATAAAACAGTGCCTCAAAAGTATCATTGAATGCCAGACCGATCACAGCCGCCGGAATGCAGGCAATGATAATCTTGATCCACAGCTTGATGATGTCCTTTTTCACAAAGGACAGAGGGCCGCTTCTTGCCAGTGGCTGCAGGTTATTTCGCTTTCCAAAAGGCCAGATGTTGTTCCAGAACACCACAACAACCGCCAGAATGGCACCCAACTGTATTACCACCTCAAACATGCTCCAGAATTCCTCTGAAACATTCAGTTTGATAAACTCATTCAATAAAATCATATGTCCGGTGCTGCTGATTGGAAGCCACTCTGTAATACCTTCCACGATACCAAACAACACCGCCTTGAAAATTTCAATGATTTGAATCTCCATAAGTCCTCCTTCATACTGTTATGTACTCTCGTTTCCGTTCAGTTACATTTATTCAAACTGAATTTCACTTGGATCAGATATCTGTCTGCTCCAAAAACAATCGAATTAAAAACCAATATCTTTACTTTACATCTCATACATAATCAAACAACCTTTCCTAATCTATTCTATTTTGAGAAAAAAGTAAACTATTTTAAGGAAAAATTAATCTATTTTTTCCTGTTCTGTATACAAAAATCGCCTTTTCATGGGAATTTTAAGGGAATCTTTATAAAATCTTCAGCGAGATTTCACAGAATAGAGTTATCATAAGCATGGAAACGTTGTATAATAACGTGACTGCATCTGATTTGTAAAACCCGGAAAAATTTGCATAGGAACTGCAAAATGCAGTGAAGTTTGCATAAGATTTGCAGCATGCAGCAAGGTTTGCATAGGATATGAAATAAGTATATGAATTTGCATCATTATTAAGAATGCAAATGTATAATGAGGAAAAAGATTATGAGCAAAAAGAAACATACCAATCATCCACAAAAGAAACGAAAAAAGAATCACAGCAAAATGCGTAAGGCAAAAACTGTCCTGATGATTATCATCATTGCAATCTGTGCTGTGATCATAGGCGGTTTTGCACTGCTCCATGTGAAATACGGTATCAATCCAAAAACCATCATCCAGTACAAGCAGGAAGCCAAAGAACTGGTTGCCAACAGCACCGTTGAGACCTTCCGGCCAAACAAGGCTTCTATGGTATACAGTGATGATGACCAATTGATTGCCAAGCTGTATGAAAATGAGGAAAGTACCTATCTTTCCTTTGATGAAATTCCAAAGGACGTAATCAATGCCTTCGTTTCTGTTGAGGACAGAACCTTCTGGAAAAACTCCGGCATTGACACCAAGGGAATCGTCCGTGTCTTTTTCAATTACATCCGCACAGGGGGGAAAACTGCCCACGGTGCCAGCACCATCACCCAGCAGGTTGCCAGGGATATCTTCCTGACAAACGAAAAATCTCTGGAGCGAAAGGTCAAAGAGATTTTCATTGCCCAGGAGATGACAAAAAAATATGATAAGAAGCTGATTATTGAATTTTACTGTAACAACTGCTGTTTCGCCAACGCAACCTACGGTATCGAGGACGCTGCCCAGACCTATCTTGGCAAATCAGCATCCGAGCTCTCCCTGTCAGAGGCAGCTTACCTGTGTGCCATTCCAAACCGTCCGGAATACTATGATCCATTCGATGACCCTACGACGGCTCTGACCCGCAGGGACAAGATATTGAAAGATATGGTGGAATGCGAATACATCACCCAGGCGGAATGTGATGCTGCAATGGCAGAGGAAATCACCGTTATTGAAAAAAAGGCTTCCAAGGAAGAGTTCCACAACTATGCTACAACCCTGACCATCAAATATGCTACAGAATATCTGATGGAATACAAATACGACTTTGATTTCCAATATTCTTTTGATTCCGAGGAAGAATATGAGGCATATCAGGAAGAATATGATACGGTCTACAGCAACGCCAAACATAATTTGTATACCGGCGGATATCAGATCTATACATCCATCAACCTGGATGCCATGGATGAACTGCAGGAAGTATTGGACGAAAATCTGAAGTGGAACAAGGAAACAAAAGAGGATGGTGTATACAATCTTCAGGGCGCTCTGACTGTCATTGACAATGAGACCGGCAAGATTGTTGCGGCAGTGGGCGGCCGTTCCCAGGATGTAACAGCAAACATGTACTCCCTGAACCGTGCCGTGAATTCTCCACGCCAGCCCGGCAGTTCCATCAAACCATTGATTGTATACACTCCGGCACTGGAGGAAGGCTACAACGCCAACTCCATGCTGGTAAATGTCAATTACAAAGAAGCAAAAAACAAGAGTGCTGCTGAAATATTGAAAATGAACGGCTCAGAGGTTCAGCTCCGCCGGGCAGTAGAAAAGAGTGAAAACGGTACCGTTTACTGGCTGGCCAGCAAGATCGGCATCAAAAAGGGCATGAGTTTCCTGGAGGAGATGGAATTTTCTCATCTTTCTCCTGCCGACTACACCTTAAGCTCTGCCCTGGGCGGAATGTACCATGGAGCAACCACAGCAGAGATGGCCAATGCCTACAGCACTCTGGCAAATCACGGCACCTACACCCACGCAGACTGCCTGCTCTCTATCATCGATGGGGAAGGCGAAGAAATCTATGAAGCTCCGAAAAGCAAACAGGTTTACGACGATGACGCCGCAGATCAGATGGTAGACATTCTGAAAGGTGTCCTCACAAGAGGTACTGCCAGCGGCATTAACTGGTACGGTTCCTCCAAGACAGAAGCTATGGGAAAAACCGGTACTACCAACAGTAACCGTGACGGCTGGTTCTGTGGCGCTACCCCTTACTACACTATCGCAGTCTGGATCGGAAGCGATGATAACGGACAGGTTTCTGGTCTGTCCGGAAGCAGCTATCCGGCAAAGATCTGGAAGGGTGCAATGTTATCTATGATCAAAGGGCTTCCTGCTGCAAGCTTTGAGCTGAATGTTCCGGATGAATTAAGCTATGCAGGCGGCTCCTCCGACACCGAAGAAGAGGAAGAACTGCCGGAAGAGGAACTTCCTGACACAGACACCCCGGATGCATCCGGCACAGACGGTACTACAACCCCATCCGGCGGCGGCACGACCATCGGCGGTGATATCTCCGGCGGCGGCACGACTATCGACGGCGACATCTCCGGTGGTAATACTGGTGGCAACACCGGTGGAAACACAGGCGGTAATACCGGCGGAAATGGCGGAAACAATAACGGTAATACCGGTGACAATACCGGCGGCAGCACCGGTGGCAATACTGGCGGTGACACAGGCGGTAATACCACACCTCCTTCCGATAATGGCAGCCAAGATCACAACAACGGAACAGATGGACATAATGATTCGGCCAGATAAGGCAAGGGACGGTTCTGTGTCCTAGTTTGGTGGTTCTGGTGCTTAGCTCACCCGTTCTTCCATCCAAGGATAATTTTTCAGAGACAGAGAACCGTCCCCTATCCACATTTTCTTTCATGAAGTAACCTTTTCATTTCTCACCGCAAAAATAAACCAGCTTTGTCACACGAAATAAAACGAATGTGACGAAGCTGGTTATATATACTTTAAAACACTCCACCATCTGAGATAAGCAAAAACTTACTGCAGATTATCCACTGCGTACTGTGCCTCTTCTGCTGTGAATTGCTCCCCGTATTCAGAGATTAGCTGGTCATATATGGCCTGCTTTGACATGGCCATCGTTGTCTGATAATTTTCTGCAGTTTTCAGAGCATTGGCCTTCCAGTCTGCTTCCATGTTATCAATGGCATACTGCGCTTCTTCTTCCGTAAACTTTTCTCCGAACTCAGAAATGAGCTGGTCATAAATTCCCTGTTTTGACATATACATCGTGTCACTGTAGTTTTCTGCACATTTTAACGCATTGTCCTTCCAGTCAACCTGCAGATTGTCAACCGCATACTGTGCCGCATCATCCGGAAACTGATCACCATATTCTGAGGTGAGCTGATCATAAATCCCCTGCTTTGACATGTGCATAAGATCGCTGTAAGATTTTGCTGACCGGAGCGCAGACTTGTATTCCGTCGGAACATTTGGATCATCCTCCGCCTGTCCATCCAGTGCTTCGCCGACATCGGTCTGCTCTGATGAATCAGAAGATACGCCAGTCTGCGTACCGCCATCTGATGAATCTGTGCTGCTGCCACAGGCCATCATGGAAACAGACAGCATTCCCACGAAAAGCAGCGCCAATAATTTCTTTTTCATAAATCTTTTCCTCCTTGGCATGACATAAAAAGAATGTCTGTAGATAAAAAAATTATAGCAAACAACAGATCAAAAAATGATGCTGCCAGCATTAATTTTCATGAGGATTACAGCTTTTGTCCTACACAGCCTTATTCTAACACTTCTAACCCGGCAGCCAACAGGAACTCATTCACATTGTATAATGTGTGAACCTGTTCATTGATACATATGATCAATGCCATATCCTGCCGGTTTCTCGGATCTAATTCTGCCTGCTGTGCAAGCCGTAATGCACGGTTGGTTTCCGTCAGATTCATCCCCATGGCAATACAAATGGGGATCAATTTATACTTTCCCGGATGTTTTCTTGTACCGTTAAAAATCTGATTTCCATAACTGGAGCTTATATTTGCATCGACAAATATTTTTCGCGTTTCCAAATCAGGGTGTTCTGCGATATAATAATTAAGATAATCAGAGAGCGATTGGAAAGAATGATGGGGCGTATATTGCTCCTGAAAAGCATGTAATGCTTTCGGGTCAAGTTTGATCTTCTTTAATTCCTGTAATAAATGCTCCGTACTTTCAATATCATGTTCAGAGTTCATTGATTATTTCTCCTGTATCAGTAAATAGTACTAAGTTCGTTTGTAAATTTTATTGTTATTCTTCAAGAAACATTATACATAGTTTTTAATTCAAAAGCAATGTACTCTCGGCATCTTTTGCATATGGATGTCTGAGAGTCCATAAGAAATAAAGAGGGGTATTACATGACATTAGAAGAACATTACCGCATCTCATTCTATCAGCCGGCAGCAGAACTTGGCGGTCGGCAGCATGTAGTTCTGACAAGGCACACAGAGAACGGTACATATTATGTACGTAAGAAATTAAAAGATTACAATCGTAAAGTATATGATCAACTGCGTGTCCTGGACAGCGATTATTTTCCCCATATTTACGAACTCGTGGAAGAGGAAAACCACTTACTGATCATTGAAGAATACATACAGGGGGAAACGCTGGAAGAGCACATGCAAAGAACAGGCCCACTGACAATAGAACAGTTAAAACCTGTTATGCTGGATGTGTGTCAGGCATTGTGTCTGCTCCATGGACAGACTCCGCCCATCATCCACCGTGATATCAAGCCATCCAATCTGATTCTGGCATCCGATGGTCACTGGAAATTAATCGATTTTAATACGGCCCGCTATTATGAGGCCGGGGCACAGAGAGATACCACATTTCTCGGGACACGGGAATTTGCCGCTCCGGAGCAGTTCGGAGATCTTCAGACAGATGTTCGGACAGACATCTATGAGCTGGGTGCCATGATGAATTACCTTTTAACCGGGCAAAATCATAAAAAATATATGCATCAGGGTACCGCAGAAAACATCATCCGGAAATGTACCCAATTTGACCCGGCACGGCGTTATCAGCATGTGGAAACACTGATGCATGATATTCAGAAACTATCAGAGAGACCCGTCTCTAAAAGTGCAGGTCAACAACCACAGGCCACTGGCTGGCGCTTCTGGCTGCCACCCGGGTTTCGAACCTTAAAAACATGGAAAATGATCACAGCCGGCATCGTATATGTCTTTACAATCTGGATTTGCCTCTCCCTGGAAGTAACAAGCAGTACCGGAGAAGCGGTAACAAAAGCCATGCTGATTGCCAATCGCGGCGGCAGTCTGCTGCTGTTTCTGGCCTGGATACTACTCTGGTTCAACTACGGCGGGATTCAGAGATATCTGCCATTGATCAGGAAACCACAGATCGGTTGGAAAATAGCCGGTTATGTCGTATGGTCATTTGTAATATTTATAGTGATTATGATAGGTGTGATGATTTTATCGAATATGTGAAAGAAAAGGCTATAGCCAAATGCTGCTATAGCCTTTTCCTTATACTAACTTATTTTCTCTTCAAATTCCTGAACCGAAGCGGTTTTCAATGCAAGCCGAAACCATTCGTCCATGACAGCAACGTCTGTCTGAGAAGAAATCAGCTCCTTAAGAGCCTCTGATAGCTCTCCTTTTTCAGCCAGAACCAGCAAAAGATCTTCTTTTCTTAGTTCTAGCCTTGCTTCTTCTCTGGCTTCTTCTCTGGCTTCCCGCCTTACGGCCTGTACATCATATGCGTTAAAGCTATCAAATAACATGGAAAACCTCCTCTCCACCAGGGAATCTGTGAAATCTGCAATCTCATCTTTCGGAATATTCAGACGATGCATAAAAGCCGATATGGCAATCGTCAGTAATTCCAGAAGATGTTGCGGTGCATTTTCCTGCAGATCTTTCAAATATTCCGGTGAAATACTTGTCAATTCCTTAAACTCACTGGCATTTTTTAATTTATTAATCAGCATAAAAAGTGAGAGTTCATTTTTCTTGCTGACAATTTCCTCATTGGTATAGTCATGAAGGCGTACCACTTCATAGATATTTATAATATATCATGTTCAGAAGAATACAACAAATGAAATATTCAGAAAGTTTTCTGTCAAATTTTTTTAATTCAACCCAACTCTTCACTGGAATTTCACTTTTCAAATCAGCGATTTTTTTTGTTACATAAAGTGACTGTTGGTGATACGCTTAACTATCCGTACGCCATATTCCAATATGATACAATGAGCGCAAGCGAGAAAAGAGAGAGCTTGCTCGCTCTTGGCGAGCGGCGAAGTCCGATCATGAACGAAGTTCATGATATAACGCAAGACACGCTGCGTTTTCTGTTCGGTTCGCGCGCTCATTTACCGGCAGTCGCCCAAACTCGCCCTTATGGGCTCAAACAGTGGGCTTGGTGCCGGTAGCTAGCGCAAACCTCTCGACGAAAGCCTCGCTATCGTTTTTGCTTTTATATCATCATTGGAATTATGGCTGTCACTATCCCATCACAACACTTCAAAAGCTCTCTTATGTATTCTTGACCATGTTTGCATACCTTTCTGTTTTTCTGACAAATATTATTTTACTTTAAAAAAAGAAGATGACCAATCCTCATGGATCAATCACCTTCCTCACATACAATATTTATTTCTGTACAATGTCAACTCGAGCCTAATTATATTCCATAATTCGTATGCAACGCTCTAGTTGACGTATACTATCTTATTCTTTCTTCAAATTCCTGAACCGAGGCAGAGTCCAATGCAAGATGAAACCATTCATCCATGACAGCAGCATCTGTCTGGGAAGAAACCAACTCTTTTAGATGCTCTGATAACTCCCCCTTTTTAGCCAGAACCAGTAGTAGGCTTTCTGCCTTCGCTTCACATCTGGCTTCTCGCCTTACGGCCTGTACATCATATGCATTAAAGCTGTCAAATAACATGGAAAACCTCCTCTCTACAAGGGAATCTGTAAAATCTGCAATCTCATCCTTTGGGATATTCAGACGATGCATAAAAGCCGATATGGCAATCGTCAGCAATTCCAGAAGATGCTGTGGTGCATTTTCCTGCAGATCCTTCAAATATTCCGGTGAAATATTTTTCAGTTCCTTAAACTCACTCGCATTTTTTAATTTATTAATCAGCATAAAGAGTGAGAGCTCATTTTTCTTGCTGACAATTTCCTCATTGGTATAATCGTGAAGCCGCACCACTTCATAGCGATAGTCCGGTACATATTCACGAAAATAATCTGCCAGGGCTATCCGGTCTGACAGTTGAGTGGTAGCTGTCCAGGTGCCGTCATCTTCATAGTAGACAATCGGAAGAATCGGCGGATATTTAAAATCCTTTGTTTTGGATATACCCGCATATTTGGCATCCATTTCCTTCTCATAATCCGTCCAGATCATAACCATATACCGAAGGATTTTCATGACTGTCGTATAATCTACCGTAGATTGATGTTCAATCATGGCAATGACGAACAGATTGGTATCTTCCGTGAGATGTATCTTCTTCACAATATCAGAATCCCGCTCGTTATCCCACATGGATACAAACCGTTCACTCATATCTTCTATCTGCTCTGATTTTAAGCCCTTTAAACACCCAATGTCAATATAGTCATTGAGGAACGATAGTGTAAATTTACAGTCGGAAAAAATTGTGAGAAAACACCCTAGATTACTGA
>JBJELP010000032.1:0-4147 GCA_051879215.1 Lachnospiraceae bacterium | reverse complement strand
CCTTCTTCTGGTAACTCCTTATTATAACAAAGCTACTCAGAAGGGTCTGATCGAGCATTTCACCATGATTGCCAATGAGGTTTCCCTTCCCATTATCCTTTACAATGTACCCAGCCGTACCGGCTGCAATCTGCTGCCGGCTTCTGTTGTGGAACTGGCTCAGAATGTTCCCAATATTGTGGCTATCAAGGAAGCCAGCGGCAATATTTCACAGATCGCGGATCTGGCTGCCATGGCGAAAGGATGCATCGATATTTATTCCGGCAACGATGATCAGATCATTCCCATTCTGTCTCTGGGCGGCAAGGGTGTTATCTCCGTTCTGTCCAACGTGGCTCCCACACAGACCCATGAAATCTGTGCAAAGTTTTTTGCAGGTGATGTGGAAGGTGCAAGAGATATGCAGCTGGAAGCACTTGACCTCTGCCATGCTCTCTTCTGCGAGGTAAATCCCATTCCCGTTAAGGAAGCCATGAATCTGCAGGGCTGGGCTGCCGGTCCCCTGAGAAGACCTCTTTCACCCATGGAAGATGCCAACAAGGCAAAGCTGGTCAAAGCCATGAAGGAATACGGTATTCTGTAATCCGGAATCCGTAACGGAACAAAAGGGTTATAAAGGTTATTAGGAAAGAGGATACTGATTATGACAAGAATTATCATGCACGGATGCAATGGCCACATGGGTCAGGTTATCTCCGATATCATCGCACAGGATCCGGATTGTGTGATGGCAGCCGGTATTGATATCCATCCCGATGCTGTTGTAAATCCTTACCCTGTTTTCACATCGTTAAAAGAATGTACAGAAGAAGCCGATGTGGTCATTGATTTTTCATCTGCATCTGCTGTGGATACGCTTCTCTGTGACTGTCTGGAAAAAAAGCTCCCTCTTGTACTGTGTACAACCGGCCTTTCTCCGGAACAGCTTGCAAAAACTGAAGAAGCCAGCAAAGAAATTCCGGTTCTTCGTTCTGCCAATATGTCACTGGGTGTCAACACCATCATGAAGCTGGTGGCTGCTGCCGCTGAGGTTCTGGCCAATGCAGGCTACGATATGGAAATCGTTGAAAAGCACCACAATAAAAAAGTGGATGCTCCAAGCGGTACCGCTCTTGCTCTGGCAGATGCCATGAATGCTGTCCTGAACAACGAATATACATACAAGTATGACCGCTCCACAGAACGTGCAAAACGTCCGGTGAAAGAAATCGGCATCAGCGCTGTACGCGGCGGCAACATCGTAGGAGAACATGAGGTATTCTTCTGCGGTACGGATGAAGTGGTGGAAATCAAACACACTGCATATTCCAAAGCTATTTTCGGTAAAGGTGCTGTTCAGGCAGCCAAATTCCTTGCCGGTCAGAAAGCAGGTTACTATAATATGAGCCATGTAATCGGATAATTCCGACATACCGGGCTCTCTATATCTGAGCAGCTGCGTGTCCCCAAATTGCAGCTGCAGGGGCAGTCGAAAGACTGCCCCTCTTTTTGTTCAAGTGTATCTATCACAATCTGCAGATAATCACAGAAAAATTTCGGTTACTTTCATTTAAAAATAAAAAAAACTTGACGTACAGAAAACTGTACAATATAATAAAAGTACAGAAAACTGTACTTTTTTGAATGGAGGTAATTCTATGTTAGCGGTAAATTATACGACTCTCAGAGATAATATGAAATCTTATATGGATAAAATTACAGATGATTACGAAACAATGATCGTTACCAGAAAAGATAACAGAAATATTGTAATGTTATCGGAAGAATCTTATAACAATTTGATGGAAAATATTCATGTAATGGGAAATAAGGCAAATTACGATTGGCTGATGGAATCTATGGAACAGTTGAAAAAAGGGCAAGTTTCAGAAAAAAACATTATTGAGGTTGATGGGGATGAATAAAGTATTCACCGATAATGGATGGAAAGACTATGTTTATTGGCAAACAGAGGATAGAAGGACTTTAAAAAAGATAAACAGCTTACTTGACGATATATGCAGAAACGGCAATGAAGGTATAGGAAAACCGGAACCGCTAATTGGTAATCTGTCCGGATTCTGGAGCAGACGTATCAATGATAAAGACAGATTGATTTATAAAATTGATGAAGAAAATGTTTACGTTCTTGCCTGCAGATATCATTACAGCGACACGTAATTCCATTAATCACATACTGAAACAGGTTAATAGGCTGGTAAACGCAGCATAAAAGCTGCATTTACCAGCTTTTTTATTCTTCACAGAATCTTCACCAAATCATATTCTTCTGAACACAATTCCATCACATTCCGCTTTTATACTGTCTTATTGAAAAAAAATGGCTTTTATACCATTCTATTTATATCCATCAGGAGGTTTTCCATGATTGAAGTAAAAAATCTTACCAAAATGTATGATGGTCATCTTGCCGTTGATCATCTGAATTTTACAATGGAAAAAGACCGGATTTATGGCTTCCTGGGGCCCAATGGCGCCGGAAAATCCACAACCATGAATATGCTGACCGGCTATCTGGCCCCCACGGAGGGGAGTATTACGATCAACGGTTTTGATATTCAGGAAGATCCGGAAGAAGCGAGAAAATGTATCGGCTATCTGCCGGAACTGCCGCCGCTGTATACCGGTTCAACGGTGCTTGAATATCTCCGGTTTGCTGCTGAATTGAAAAAAATTCCCGGAAAGGAACGGGCAGCTGCCATTGAAGAAGCCATGAAGGTATCCGGGATCGAAGATGTAAAAAATCGTCTGATCCGCAATCTGTCCAAAGGCTACCGGCAGCGTGTGGGACTGGCGCAGGCCATTCTGGGACTGCCGGATATCATCGTCCTGGATGAGCCAACCGTAGGTCTCGATCCGATTCAGATGATTGAAATGCGTGACACCATCCGCAGTCTGGCCAAAGGTCATACCGTTCTGTTAAGTTCTCACATTTTATCGGAGGTCAGTGCCATCTGCGACCATATCATCATTATTTCCCATGGAAAAATGGTTGCCAGCGGTACTCCCCAGGAACTGGCTGAAGAAATGGAGGGAAATCTCACGCTGAATCTGGTGGTAAAGGGTACAAAAGAAAATCTGGATTCTGCTCTTTCATCCATTCCTGAAATCCGCAGCTGCAGGATTTCGCAATCAGTTCCGACAGAAGGATTTCTTTCTGCAGAAATCGAAACAGGAAAAAGTGCCGACATCCATGAATCCCTTTTCTATGCACTGGCAGAGAAAAAACTGCCCATTTATTCCCTGCAGACCACCAGCCGTTCTCTGGAAGATATCTTTATTGAACTGACAGAGGCAGAAAAGGGTGACATGAAGGATATGAGTGATATAAAGAATATGAGTGATGCAAATGATATAAATGATGTGAATGATATAAATGATGTGAATGACACAAATGATATGAACGATATAAATGATGTAAAGGAGGAAGAATAGCCATGTCTGCCGTATATAAATTTGAGCTGAAAAATTATTTTCATTCCGTGATCGGGCAGCTGGTTATGTCGTCCATGCTTCTGTTCATCGGTATTTATTATGTTTTTATTAATCTGATGTACGGGTATTCTTCTATGACCCATTCCCTGCGGAGTGTCAGTTTTATCTTCGTCATCGTCATTCCCATTCTGACCATGCGCAGTTTTTCGGAAGAACGGAAAAATAAAACCGATCAGATGCTCCTGACCTCTCCGGTTTCCATAACGTCCATTGTCATGGGAAAATATCTGGCCATGCTGTCTGTTTTTGGTCTGGTCTGCCTGATCAGCTGCATTTTTCCGATACTGTTAAAACAGCTGGGATCCACACAGATGCTCAGTTCCTATTCCATGCTGCTGGCCTTTTTCCTTTTTGGCGCTGCTTCCATTGCCATCGGCATGTTTCTTTCATCTTTGACGGAAAATCAGATTGTGGCCTGTGTCGGAACCATTGGTGTCATGCTGGTTCTTCAGCTGATGGACAGTATTTCCACATTGATTCCCTCCACTGCATTCGGTTCCTGGATTGTCCTGATGATTCTTGTGCCGGCCGCTGCCATGGTTATTTTCCATATGACCGAAAATATCGTCATTTCCGGCATCACTGCACTGTCCGGATGGGGCATACTGACGATTCTTTACTTTGTGAAGCAGTCTGTATTTGAAAATCTGCT
>JBJELP010000031.1:0-4240 GCA_051879215.1 Lachnospiraceae bacterium | reverse complement strand
CATGCCAATCTTGTAGAGTGTGCCGCTGCTTTGCACCTCGCAGGGCTTGTGTGCTTGCTTCATCTCCATGGCGTTACTCCCATCTGAATGTCTTGACGGCGACGGCGCTGCAAACGACCGCGATGGCCATCAGAATAACCACCGGCACGGCCATTTGATCATAACACGCCATAGAGGCAGATTTCAACAGCCTAATGCCCACGCCGAGAGGCAGCCACCCGGAAACCGCCCGCAGCCCGGCAGGAAACACCTCCGCCGGAATCGTGGCGCCGGAAAACAGCAGCATCGGGAAGTAGAGCAGGCTTGTCGCCACATTCATGGATTTTGTGGTCCGGCACAGGCTGGCCACCATCAGTCCGATGGAGAACATGGATGCCATGGTCAGAAACCATACTGCCACATACAAAAATACATTTCCATGTATTCTGTATCCGCAAAATCCCACAGCTGCAATGGTCAGCAGCGCAGTGGAAATGACTGCCATCATGCCGCTGGCGATGGTGTCACAGGCCAGTAGTCTGGCCGGTGAACAGGGGCTGCAGTACATCCGCCGCAAAATCCCCTGCGACCGGCTTTCCACGATGGTGATTGGGATGCTCATGAAGGCACTGCAGCAGATTCCCACTGTGGAAAGGGATACAAATGCACTTTGCAGAAAGGTAAGACCCGAATCTCCTGCTTCCTTGTTTCCGGCAATCATCGCAATCAGAAGAAACACAACCAGCGGCATGGCAAGGTTAAACAGAATTACGTCCGGTGACCGTAAAAAGATTTTCTGTTCCACCTGATACATTTTCCAGAATCGTTTCATAATAATTCCTCCTCTCCCATAAAAAACAGATATGCTTCTTCCAGATTCTCTTTGCCGGAAGCAGTAACGACTTCATCGATGGTTCCTTCCACCACTTTTTTCCCCGACCTGATGATACAAACCCGGTCACAAAGAGCCTCCGCTTCTTCCATGTAATGGGTCGTAAGAAAAATGGTAAGTCCCTGCTCTTTCAGATGTTTCAAGGTTCTCCATACCTCACGTCTTGCCACCACATCCAGCCCGGTGGTCAGTTCGTCCAGAAATACAATCTCCGGGTTTCCGATCAGCGCCAGAACAACCGAAAGTTTCTGCCGCTCCCCTCCGGAAAGTTTGGATACAAAACTTTTTTTCAGTCTGCCAAGACCAAATTCCTCCAGAAGTTTCTGATAATCTGCCGGTTCGTCATACAAAGATGCATATTCGATACATGATTCTTCTACTGTGATGTTACTCGGGTACTGGGTATGCTGAAGCTGTACGCCAACCCGTTCAAATACCTTCTTCCGGTTTCCGGAAGCATCCATTCCCAGAATTCCGGCAGAGCCTTTTTCCGGTTTCTTCAAACCCAGAATCAGATCGATGGTGGTGCTTTTTCCGGCACCATTATGTCCCAGCAGAGCAAAAACCTCTCCTTTCTTTACAGAAAAGGACAGATCATCCACAACCCTGCGTCCATCGAATGATTTTGTAAGGTTTTGTACATGAATACTTTTTTCTTCCATAAAAAAATCCTCCTTTTTTCGTACAAGGAGGATTTTAACCTCTCCCCCTAAGGGGAGAGTCAAGAGGGAAATTTTACTTTTTTACAGAGAAATCAGCTGACTGCATCCTTTTTTTCTCAGCCATAACAAAAGCAGAATACTCAAAACCAGTGTGACAGCTCCCACCAGTGCCATATATCCGGCAAAGCCCAGCTTCCATCCATCCAGAAGCATATAACCGACACAAAAGAGAACTGTGTAAGCAAATCCGCTGATCATGGAAATCACTGTAACAATACTTTCTTTAATGGGTGTAATCTCGTTGGTCCAGTTCAGATTGGGCATTAATAGTCCCAGAGACAGATCAAACAGCGCAGAAAACAGCACATAAACCAGCAAAGCAAAAGCCGCCAGAACCAATTCGGCACCGGACCAGGGATAAATCATAGCCAGACAGAACAGGCAGAAACAAACGGGAACTCCGGTTAAAAGGATCTGTACACTCAGCTTTGCCTGCAGCACCTGCCAGGGTTTTACCGGCAGAGACTGCACAAGCCAGAAGCTCTTTCCTTCCAGGGAAATGGAAGGGGCAGCCATATTATTCATGGATGCCAGCACGCAGACAACGGCACAGAGAAGCAAAGGTGTGCAACCGACCCGTTCACCGAATACGTCATTTAACACTGAAATTACGGTACTGCTTTTAAAAAGAAGAATGATGCCGCCAACAGGCAGAAGCAAAACACCCAGACCGCAGTTCAGCATGTAAACCGGACTGGACAGAAAACGACCAAACTCTTTTGACAGAAGGGCACTGAAAATGCTTCTTTGTTTCATGTTCTTTTCTTTATAAATCCGTCTGGCCGTGCGTCCGGAGGAAGTTGCTATTTTCAGAAAACTATGGGAAATCACTGACCAAACCAGTGCAAAAAGAACCAGAATCACCGCTGTTACCGCACACATTGCCATCGGATCACCGATACCAACCCTGCCGAACAGATACAAGGGATACGCAGCTCCTTTGATCTTTACTCCATAATCCACGGCATTGACAAGCAGATCCTGAATCAGTTCCTGGGCTTTAAAATAGAAGAAATAATATCCGCCAAAGAAAATCAGGGAAACCAGAACGCTGATCAGACTTTTGTTTTTCAGCTTCAGGCTGATTCTGGCAACCACCCATCCCAAAATGCAGGACAGGGTCAGGATAAAAATCGAAATCAGCAGGATCAGCAGAAGACAACCGAAAATAACAGGAATCGATGCTGATACGGTTATCCAGTAAACTACCACTGCCGGTATAATAACAACGATGGAATACATAAGCCCCATAAGATACAGTGTCAGAAGCCGGGATGCCATCAGAACATTCACCGGAATGGGCAGTGACAGCATAAGGTCGTTGTCTTTGGACAGATACAGGCAGGAAGATGCATTAAATACGCTGCCGAAAGTTCCCAACAGAACAGCCATCAGGCCCATCAGGCAAAAATACAGCCAGTCCATGCCTACGGCTGCCAATGGACCACACAGTGTCATGGAAAGATAAGCAAACATGCCCCCCAGAACACCCACCATAATTCCCAAAAAGAAGATGATATAAAGAATGAGTCCAGCTTTGGAACGGGCACGATTCTTTTTGGAATCATAAAAATAGTTGCGGAATATTTCCGTCATTTGTTTTTTCAGCAGAAGTTTCAGCATGATTTCTCCTCCAGTTCAAGAAAAACAGCTTCCAGGGAGGCATCACCTCTGACTTCCTCCATGGTTCCGGAGCGGATCAGTTTTCCACCCTTGATAATCGCTACCTTGTCACAGAGCTTTTCCGCCACCTCCAGCACATGGGTGGAAAAGAAAATCGCTCCTCCTGCGTCACAGACTTCCCGCATCATTTCTTTCAGCAGATGAGACGCCCTGGGATCCAGTCCTACAAAAGGCTCATCCATGATGATAAGCTTCGGATGATGCAGCCATGCTGCAATGATCGCAAGTTTCTGCTTCATTCCATGAGAGTAAGCAGCGATGGGCTGCGCCAGATCATCGGTCAGTTCAAAAACACCGACATATTTACGTATGCATTCCTGCCGTTCCGATGCGCTGACGCCGAAAATATCTGCAATGAAATTCAGATACTTGATGCCGGTCATATAATCATACAAATCCGGATTATCGGGAATATATGCGATTTCCCGTTTACAGCTCATGGGATCGGTACGGATGGATTTTCCATCGATCAGAATTTCCCCCTGATCAAACTGCAGAATACCTACCACCGATTTCAGTGTTGTGGTTTTTCCTGCGCCATTATGACCAATGAAACCATAGATTTCGCCAGGTTCAATATGTAAGCTCAGATCATCTACAGCTTTTTTCTCACCATAGGTTTTTGTCAGATGTTCAATTTTCAGCATTTTCTCTCTCCTATCCTGTCTGTTTATCTACGCAAGAGTCGATTTGATTTCTTTGCATTTATGGTTTTCCTTTTGATTTGATCCTTGATCTTTACACATTATTATTTTACATATAAGGGAACTCTCCATATAGGCAATTTCTGCATCTATATGTGTCTATTTTATAGAAATGAGAAAAGGGCCTGTGAAAAACAGATTTCCGTTTTTCACAAACCCTTTTCTATCCGTTTTTTATTGATACTGCAGAAAACCGCGGGTTTCCTCACACCCGGCCGATTTTACTGCAGATTCAGATTATGGCTGAGGAACGATGTGGT
>JBJELP010000030.1:0-4247 GCA_051879215.1 Lachnospiraceae bacterium | reverse complement strand
TGGATAATACGTATATTCATGCAATGGATCTGATGCTGGACGGCATGATCCGTGGTGAATCCTATCCGGAGACAGAAATTATCAACCGGATTGCGCAGTACGGATGGCATATTCATGACAATTATGTCTGCATTCGAATGAATACGGAAGAAAGAGACCGGAATCTGACATCAATTATCAGTATGTGCAATCATATTGAAGCAGAAATCATTGGCAGTAAGGCATTTTGCGATGAAGTGAAATGCTGTATTATTATTAATCTGAATATGAATGATCATTTCTATACAGATGTGGCATATATTCTCCGGGAGGGATTATTTAAAGCCGGCATCAGTAATGTGTTCAGCGATTTTACAAAGCTGGGGGATTATTATAATCAGGCTTCCATTGCTCTTGAATACTGTATCCGAAAGAATGATACCCGCTGGTCCCTGTCCTTTAATGATGTTGCTCTGGATTATATGATCGATACCTCCTGCCCGGAGCTGGACAGCAGCTACATCTGTGCCTATGAACTTGTAAAACTGCAGGATTATGACCGGGAGAATCAGACCGATCTGTATCAGACTCTGAAAATCTATATTCAGAATGAACGGAATACCGTTAAGACTTCCAAAGAATTGTATGTGGGCCGGAGTACGCTGTTTTACCGACTACGTAAGATCAAGGAGATTACCGGTCTGGATACTGACCATATGGTGGACCCCTTCCGCAACCTGTATCTTCGCCTGTCCATTTATCTGCTGGAAAGAGACCGGAAGAAGGAATGAACACATTGTACATTATAAAACAACTCTGCAAGACCGGTATAGACAGTTTTGTCTAAATGTAAAAAGCCTGTTGATTACCGGGAACATACGTGATATTGTTGAGTCAGACAGAAGTGATTGCAGTGAAGTCAGTGAGCAATCTGTTCAACGCAGAACAGAGCGGCAGGGTATCTGTACCGGCTGACATCCTGTGATCCGTATAACTGATCTGTGGTTCCGTAAGGGCCGGGAAACAGAGATTTATCATGTTACATAATGGAGGAGATAATTATGCTTACACCCAAACAGAATTTACTGGAAACATTAAAGAAAGGCGGCAAGCCGGAATGTCTGCTGAACAATTATACTGCATTTAAAGCGATCCCCGGAGATCCCTGCTTTAAACTGATCCGCGGCAACCGTATTCGCGGTACCTATTCTTATGACCAGTGGGGAACCTACATCCGCTTCGAAGAATCCGATCCTGCAGCAGTTCCGATTGTAACACCTGAAAATCAGGTTATCAAGGATATCGTTGACTGGAAAAAGTATGTAAAGGTTCCGGATCTGCTGGGCAAATGTTCCGAAGGCTGGGAAGCGGCAATCGAAGCAGAAAAGGCAATCGACCATGACAAATATGCAACAATGGTTATTATGGGTACCGGTATTTTTGAACAGCTTCATATGCTGATGACCTTCGAAGATACTCTGATGAATCTGTTTGACGAAGAAGTGGAAGATGAAATGCATGAGCTGATTGATACTATCTGCGAATACAGATTGACATACATGAAGCTGGTTGTAGAGCATCTGCATCCCGATATGATCGTATCTCATGACGACTGGGGCTCAAAGATAAGCATGTTTATGTCTCCTGAAACATGGAGAAAGTTCTTCAAGGAGCCTTACCGCAGACTGTATGATTACCTGCATTCACAGGGTGTAATTGTAATGCATCATGGTGATTCTTATATGGAACCCATCGTTGAAGATATGGCAGAAATCGGCGTAGACATCTGGCAGGGCGTTCTTCCTACCAACGATATCAAGGCTATTTCCGAAAAGGTTGGAGACAGAATGCTGCTGTTCGGCGGTATTGATTCTGTAGTTGACCGTGAAGATGCAACAGAAGAAGAAATCCGTACAGAAACCAGAAGAGCTCTGAACGAATACGGTGATCTGAAGGGATTCTGGCCCGGACATACCTATGGTGGTCCCGGCACAATCTATCCTGAAGTTGAAAAAATCATCATCGATGAAATCAACAAGTACAATATGGAAAAATACGGTGTTGCAATCTGATGATATCAGAGGCAAAATCCTTTGGATTTTGATACGGAAATCAGTCCAATGAAATAGGAATCCCGCTGTGTAAAGGCTGTTCTGCCGCACAGCGGGATCTTTTTGTTTTCGTAAAAAGTGCGGAAAACAGACCGTTGCATTCCAGCATTGTGTTCAATGAAAAAATATTGTATTTCAGCGATTTTTTTAGAACTTTTTTATCAGGATAGTCTATTCATTATGATGGGTTGAACACTTTGTCTTGTTATGAAATTTTTTTTGCAGATAATTTGACAATTGTGTCGATTTGTACAATATGTATTGATTTTTTGTAGTGCTATGCTAAAATACCCAAAAGAAGTTATAAAAATGCACATGAAATTTCTGATTTTTCATGCAAATCAGGAAATAGTGCACATATTTTTTGTAAGAGGTGTTGGAATGAAAAAAGTGAAGATTGGCGGATCGATTCTTGCACTGGCTGTTCTGGCGGGAATGTTTCTGGTTCCTGAAAGCATCGGGCTCAGCAGAGCAGGAATCAATACACTGGGACTTCTGATTGCCATTATCATTGCCCTGGTTACAGAGCCCCTCCCCATCGGTGTTATCTGTATGCTGGGAGTTCCGCTGATGGTGGTATTCGGCGTATATCCGAATATCGGCGGTGCATTATGCGGTTATACAAATCACATTCTGTACTTTGTACTGGTATCGTTTGGTATCTCAGAAGCTATGGCAAAGGTGCCTCTTTCCAAGCGCCTGCTGCTGGGTATGGTCAGACTGTTCGGTTCAAAGAGCGAAAAAGTGCTTCTGGCAGTTATGGTTGCTGCTGCAGCCATGTCATCCATCATGTCCAATGTTGCCACAACTGCAGTTCTGGTAACCGTAGTGCTGGACTTTCTGAAAGTTTACGATGATGAAGAAGAACGGAAAAGAAGCGGCAGGGCATTTATGATCGGTCTTCCCATCGCAAGTATGCTGGGCGGAATGATCACCCCTGCAGGAAGTCCTCTGAATATGCTGGGTATGGATTTCCTGGAAACGGAAGCTCATATGACAGTCAGTTTTGTACAGTGGATGGTGATCGGTACTCCTGTTGCCGTACTCATGGTGCTGTTTTCCTGGTTTATGATCGTGAAAGTATTCAGACCGGCGCCCATTGATGCTGTAAAAACAGAAGAATATATGAAGAGACTGAATATTCCGGACAGATTTGATATCCATGAAAAATATGTTGCCCTGATCGTACTGGTCATGTTTATACTCTGGATTTTATCTTCCTGGTTCCCGTTCCTTGCCATTACTGTAGTTGGTATGATCGGTTTTGCTTTCCTGTTCATTCCCGGAATCGGTGTACTGGAATGGAAAGAATACACATCCAAAGTCAGCTGGGCATCCTTTTTCCTGATCGGTACCATGATGTCCTTCGGCAGTGCACTCAGCGTGAACGGGGTAAGCCACTGGATTGTTGAAAAGCTGTTCTCCGGTGAAATGAATTTGCCGATTCCGGCAATTGTTTTCCTGATTGCCATTGCCGTATTTGCTTTGCTGATCCCGATTCCCATCGGTCCCGCCCTGATTTCCAGTCTGGGTCTTCCTTTTATCGGTCTGGCAGCAAGCTGGGGAATTTCTCCGGTAATTCTGATCATGACGCTGGTTTTATGTGCAGCAAACTGTTTCCTGCTTCCGCTGGATACCGTACCTTTGCTGACCTATACCACAGGCTATTACAAAATGACAGATATGCCGAAGGTATCTGTGGTTATTCAGCTTTGTATTGCCATCTGTTTATCCATCTGGCTTCCCATTTCTCTGGGAATTCTTGGATTGATGTAAATCTTCCGTGTGATGCCGAACTGTGGACAATGTGTTCATTCATTCGGATAAATATCCCTGAAAAAATGCAGTATTGTCGAACTTGAAAAAGGATTGGTATCTTACATTGACTTTTAAAATAGCAGATGATAAGGTTATTTCATGTTAATGATTTCGGGAAATCAATCTGTTCAACGACAGCTGTTTTTTCTGCCGCAAAGTTGTCCGAAGAATATATCTGTATGTATATGACAGATCTCGATGTTTTTCTGAAATCAGATGTAACTTATAAATGAAACAGAATCTGCGCGAAACAGCAGGAACAGACTGTTCAGCTGATTCGGAGATTCACAACAAAAGAGAGGACCAAACAAATGAGTGAGAATCAGAAACCTCAGAAGA
>JBJELP010000029.1:0-4248 GCA_051879215.1 Lachnospiraceae bacterium | reverse complement strand
GCTTCCCGGTTTTCTGAATTATCTTTCCCTGTCCGCACATCTGGACAATTTCTATAATGACATTTTTGATATCCCTGCCATTGTATTTTATCTGTCTGTTATTTTTGTCTTTCTTTTTCTGACTGTTCAGACCATTGATAAAAGAAGATGGGGCCATTAGAAAGGAGCTTTACAATGAAATCCATAATCAATAAACTGAAAAAACAGTTCCATACGAAAACATTTCATTATGGTTCCTTCAGTATCCTCCTGACTGCTGTTGTCCTTATCATCGCCATTCTGGTAAATGTGGCTGTCAATGCGCTGCCCACTTCACTGACCCAGATTGATATGAGCAGCAACCATATTTTTACACTGAATGAACAGTCTGTGGATGTTCTGAAAAATCTGGATCAGGATGTGACCATCTATCCTTTGTTTGAAACCGGTCAGGAAGATGAGACTCTGATGAAACTGCTGGACCGTTATACCGAACAGTCTGATCATATTAAAGTGGAAACAGTGGATCCCGTGGCAAATCCTTCTTTTGCCTCCGGCTACAACGCATCCAATCTGCAGACCGGCAGTGTGATCGTGGAGAGTGGCAACCGTTATAAAACCATCCAGTCGTATGAAATTTATGAAACATCCTATACCAGCTACTACTCTTCCGAGCAGTATTTTGACGGTGAAGGGGAACTGACCTCTGCAATTGATTACGTAACTTCCGAGTCACTGCCTAATATTTACTATACAACCGGCCATGATGAACTGGCGATTTCCACTGCATTTGAGACTGCATTGACCAAAAGCAATTATGCCCTGAAGGAACTTTCCCTTCTGTCTGCCGGCTCGGTTCCGGAAGATTGTGATGTACTGATGATTCTGTCTCCCCAGTCGGATTTTTCCGCTGCTGAGGCGGATATGGTGATCCAGTATCTGGAAAGCGGTAAAAAAGCATATATTCAGACCTCCTATCTGTCCGGCAGTTTCACAGAATTTTCCCGAATTCTGTCCAATTATGGTATCCAGTCTTCTTCCGGTATCATTCTGGAAGGTGACAGCGACTACAGCTATCAGGAAAATGGTTCGTTTCTTCCCTATATCATGCCGCAGCTGCAGTCCCATGCCATTACCGATGACTTCATCGACAGCAAGAAACCGGCTCTGATTTCACTTGCTTCCGCACTGGAATTAACCGATGTCAGAAGCAGTGTCAGCCGGACAACACTGATGACCACATCCGAATCCGGTTATGAGAAAACCATGGTAAATGGAAAACTGTCCACGACAGAAAAAGAAGACGGCGACCGGACCGGAACCTTCAATCTCGGGGTTCTCGCAGAGGAAGAAACCGCTTCCGGTGAAAACACACAGCTTGTTGTTTACTCTACACCTTATCTCACAGATGATTCTCTGGTAAATTACTATAACATCAGCAACCTGGATATTGCTGTGAATTCCATCGGTTATCTGTGCGAACACGAAAGCACCATTACCATTGATGCCAAATCCATGATGCTGGAAACCATTACACCCAGCACATCGGCTGTCAATATTCAGACCATTGTATTTATCATTCTCCTGCCGTTGGCCGTACTGATTTCAGGTATTGTCATCTGGGTACGCCGACGCAGAAAATAATAGTCATGGAAAAACATGAAAAGAACGCGACAAAAGTGAATTAAAAAGAGTGAAGCAAATAAAGAAAGGGTGCAGATATGAAACGAAAAAAACAGAAACGGCTTCTTCTGATTCTCTTACTGATTCTGGCAGTACTGGCAGTGGGATATGTGATCCTGCTGCGGTACAATGCAGCGCAAGAAGCAGAAACGGAAGAGACGGAATCCACTATCGCTTTATGGCCGGAAGACTTTGACAGCAGTTCCATTGCCTCCATCTCTTATCTGAGCGGAGATTCCAGCCTGACTTTCAACCGGAAAACCGATGAAGACACGGATACCTGGATCTATGCAGCAGATACCGATTTTCCTTTGAATCAGAGTGCACTGTCCGGCATGGATTCCCAGCTGCAGTCGCTGACAGCCTCAAGAACTGTCACAGACTCACTGGATAACCTGAAAGAATACGGACTGGATCAGCCGATCAATACCATCACTGCCACAGATCAGGACGGAACCTCTGTTACCCTGTATCTTGGCAGCACAAACTCCGGCTCTGATATCACTTATGCCTATACCAGCCAGTCGGACCATGTTTATACCATAGCCTCCGATTTTGCCGATTATTTTAACCGTCCGTTGTTGAAACTGATTGAGGCAGATACCCTTCCGCTTCCCAGCGGTGCAGCAGAGTATAAAAGCATCTCCATTGCCGGAAAGAATTCCTCACTCAACATGAACTATAATCCGGACGGGAATGATCAGGTGGATTATCTGGGCAAATGCTCCTGGATCGGCGAAGAAGCCGACGACACCTATCCCATAAGTGATGCCAATGCATCTGTCATAACAGAGGCAATCCTGGGACTGGAAATCACTGACTGTGCTGCCTACAAAACTTCTGCCGAAGAGCTGAAATCCTTTGGACTGGATCAGCCCCAGGCTGTAGTTACCGTACAATATGAGGAAGAAGAAAACATTGAGGAAGAAAGCAATACAGACAGCAGTGAAACCACTGTGTCCGAAGAAGAAAGCGGTACCGATGAAGAATCCGAGCCACAGAAGGTAAAAGTACCTCACACCCTGACTTTACAAATCGGCTCCTGTGTGGATGATTACTACTATGTATCCTGGAATTCCATTGATCAGGTTTACCGAATGGCTGCTTCCCTGATCACACCTTTTCTGGATGCAGCAAAAGAAAATCTGATCTGCATGGAACCCTTTAACTTTGATCTTACAACCATGGATTCCCTCACCGTTTCTTATGGAGATGAAACATGGGATATGGTAATAAACCGGCCGGATGAAACCTCTGAATCCACCACAGCAGATGATGCAGAATCTGCTTCTGAATCGGATGCTGAAACCGGCAGCAGTGTGGATATCACCGTAATGGTAAACGGAAAAGAAGTATCCTATTCGGATTTCAGTTCCATGATGGCACATCTGCAGCAGATTCAGGCAGAAAAAATCTGGAATGCCGCTGAAAAAACTGCAGGAAACGACACGGATTCCATGAAGATTCATGTGGATCTGAACCGAAAGAACCGTTCCTCTGTGGATCTGGAGCTGTATTCCTATAACAGCAGCTACTATGCAGTATCTGTGGATGGAACCCCCACATGGCTGATCAACAAAAATGATATTGCATCGATCCAATCTGCTTTAAGCGATTTTGCAGGGCAGAAATAAAAGATCGTAACAAATAAGGCAGTTCTCAAGTCCGTTTTAAAACAACTTGAGAACTGCCCTATCCCATATCAGTTATTCAATCCATTTCAGAAATATTTCTTCTGAAACTCCCATTTCCGCTGCAGCATCTCCGGCAGAAAGTAAACCTTTCCGAACAAGAGACGCAAAAAGCGTTTTTGCTTTTTCAGCCTCCGCTTTTGCCTCTGCTTTTGCTATTTCTTCCTCAAGCTTTGCATTGTATTCGGCGCGTACCTCAGCAAGCTTTTCTTCCATCTCTTCTCGCACTTCTGCCTGTTTTTCCTGCATATCCATCTCGTAATCGTATTCCCCGATCAGCATATTGATTACCTCCCTGCTTTTCCGTTGTAAAAGATAATGAAGTATGGTGTTGGAAGCTGTGCTGCCTTTGTCCGAAATCTTCTTCTGACGGGAACCAGCTGCTCATACTCTCTTGCGACATATAGCAAACATCGTAAAGGCATATTTCTATTCAGTGTGCTCTGGTGTTCGCCCAGGATAATCTTTTTTGACTCAACAGTAAATGCAATATCATTGGCAAAGGGCATGTAGAGTACATTTTCAAGGCGCACACCTTTCAGTGCGTGCATGGATGTCTGTCAGAGAATCATCATACAAAGCATTATACAGGCTCAGTAAATTCTCTCCGGCATTCTCATCGGTATAAAACAGATCGACAAACACAGAGTCTTTGTAATTCCGTCTCTCTTCATGGGATATACTCTTTTTTTGCAGTGATACGACGTCTGAAGAAAAATCATTCAGGTATTCTGCAATTCCATCCACTTTTCCATCTGTCAGATATTCTGATATGTTATTGTTCTTTGGTTCATTAGTCAAATTGCTTTGTCCTCCTCATTTTAACAAATCTGATATCTTTTTTCAATTCGTGTAAAATAACATATCATTCTTTTTCATACAATAAATTATGTAT
>JBJELP010000028.1:0-4250 GCA_051879215.1 Lachnospiraceae bacterium | reverse complement strand
CAAATATTAAATGATATATCTCATGCCATGCTGTAAAGTACTGATTAGCCCTTGGTAATGCAGTATTGAGCACCGGGATTATTTTTCTATCCTTAACAAATATTGCTCCGCTCCAAAACTTATCCTCTATCGGCATCTGAATCAATCCAAATCCTTGAAGAATCAGTAATGCCAGCTGAGGTGTCGATGTCACTTTCATAATTGAAGGATTTGTCTGTAGTTTAAATGCCTGTGATAATATTTCATCTTTAATCTCACGATTTTTTTTGATAACCATATCTATATTTTGGGCAGTAATCAATTCACTCATAAAATCACTAATCACTTTCTTAATAATAAATTGCACATAGATCGACTATATCCAGGAGCAAATTGTATTGTCTCTTAGCTGTATCACTCATTTCATGATTTATAGGCGCATTCTGCGAAAAAACAATTGCATTATTCGTTTTAACAGGAGCAGAATGATAGAACATCAAATCGTCTACTGTCATATTCAGCATCTTCAGTATCTTCTGAAGGTGACGATCAAAAGAACTCTTATTATCAATATTACCTTTCAATAATTTATCCAATGTCGGACGAGAAATTTCTGCCTTTCCAGCAAAAGACACTTTGGTATAACCCATATCTCGAATACAATCATTTAACTTTAAAGCCACCTGACTTCTCTGTTCAAATAATTCATCAAACTTCATGCCATAACCCCCTTCCACCTCTTTACTTATATTATATGCAGAAAAATGTATTATATCAATATATTTGTAAAATATTTTTTTACATTTTTTCAAGTAATTATAAACATGTCCATCTTCTCCCTTTTCCATTGAAGATGGACATCATTTTTGTTACAGCACTCATGCAGTAAAGAAAAAGACCGCTTATACACGGAATGATCCCGTATACAAGCGGTCCCATTATTTCTGCAGAAAACAGAGGGTAATCACAAGCATGCCCTGCATCCAGTCTGCCCGGATGCTGCCTCCCATCTTCTCTGTCAGCAATTTTGCGATGGAAAGGCCCAGTCCGGTGGAGCCTCTGGCATTTTCCACGGTATAGAATCGGTCAAACATTTTTCCTGCCTCCACTTCTGACAGATGCGGAGCCCTGTTTGCAAAGGTAACCGTTCCGTTTTCCTGCAGCGAAATCTTCAGGTCGCCTTCCGAATATTTTGCCGCATTGGATAGAATATTTCCAAAAATCCTCTGTAATGCATCTTCATTGAGATTTCGTATTACAGCTTCCCCGGGCATATGGATTACCGGCGTGATGCCCTGTTCTGTCAGCATACCGTACGCCCCTGCCAGAGCGATCTCCAGCTGACTGTTTAAAGACAGACTGACGGGAATTAACTCTTCATCAGAAGAAGCATAAATGGAATACCGGAAAAGCTCCTCGGTCAGTCGTTTCAGGGCATCTGTGCGTTCCCGGACGATTTCCAGATAATCATTCACTTTTTCATGATCCGACTGTCCTTCCATCAGTTCCAGATATCCGCTGATCGCTGTAAGAGGTGTCCGCAGATCATGGGCAATATTGGTAACCGCATTTTTCAGCTCCTGATCCCCCTGCCGGAGCTTTAATCGTTCCCTGCGAAGGGCGATCAGTTCCTGATTGATGCGAGATGCCAGTTTTCGGATCAATCGATCCCTTGTAGATACGGAGATACGTGTATTCGTGTCCATGGAAAGTTTTTCAGAAAAGCTCTCTGCAATTTCTGAAATATTTTTTCTGAGGGAAAGAATATACAAAATCTGTATGAGAATCACCACCAGCAAGATTCCTGTCCAAACTATACAACCTGTATGCATCTTCTTTCCCTCACTTTCTTTCCGGTTGTACAGATTTATCTCCTGACAAACCGGAAACACTTTTTTTCTATTTCAGCATCTTCCGCCGGAACAGCAGGATACCGGCACCATTCACTGCCGCAAACCATCCCAGATCATAAAGCATCATCTGATTGATATGATCCACATTAATGGCACACAGCTGCATGACCTGTCCTCCAGGCGTCAGATCCAGAAGCAGTTCATACACAGCCCGTTTTGTGCTGCCCTCCGGTAAATAGTTGGGATTGGGTACCAGTTCCCCGGTATATTCGATTTCCCCATCTTCTGTTACATTGAAAGACGGTGCATAATACTCTTCCTGGTCCAGTGTGGACTGAATCACAGTTCCCCATGCAAGGATGAACAGGGTCATTAAAATACATGCAATGGATGAACCCGCCTTTTTGCCGAGTACCATGGAAATCCCGGTAAAGATTGCAGCAAAGACCGCCAGCTCACAAAGCATTCCCACAAAGGCACGAAGATAAACAGACAGCGGATTCGCACTCTCCATCAGAATCATCCCGGGTACCAGATAGGCCACAGACCAGATCACCAGAAAAACACAGCCTGCAAAAATGGACGTGACCAGATCACCAGAAAAACACAGCCTGCAAAAATGGACGTGACCAGATTGGCGATGTAAATGGCACTTCTTCCATGACCCACCGCCACTTTATTCCGCAGAGTTCCGTCTGTGTATTCGGTTCCGATGTAAAGTGAAGTAAAGATTGCCAGTGGAAAAATGGCCACTGCGGAAATGGAGAAAAATGCATAATCAAAATATGGCTCGCCGCCGTATCTGACGTAATCCTGATAACTCATCAATATCTGAAAGAGAGCCAGACCGGCTACTGCTGCACCACAGACCTGAAAGGCACGGTTTTTCCAGATTCGTTTCCAATTCGCATAAATCAGATTATACATGAGCAGCACCTCCGATCAGATTCAGATAGAAGCTTTCCAGACTTTCATCCTGCTCCTTCATTGTCAGGAGCTGACAGCCATAGGAATCCGCTGCCGTCGCCAGTTCCGAAACCGTAATCTCACTGTATATATCTGCTTCCGAATCCGAAATGATTTTGTAATCCAGCTTCTGCTTTTCCAAAGCCTTTGAAAAAGCAGTCATATCCGATACCTGCACCCGGATTTTCTTTGCACATGCAGCTTCCAGCTCCGCTGCACTGATTTCCTTCACCATATGTCCATGATCGATAAACCCGTAATGGGTTGCCAGTTTTGATAATTCATCCAGAATATGACTGGAAATCAGCACGGTAATCCCCTGTTCGCGATTCAGTTTCAGAATCAGTTCTCGGATTTCAATGATTCCCTGGGGATCCAGACCATTGATCGGTTCATCCAGCACCAGAAAGTCCGGATTTCCCGCCAGTGCAATGGCAATCCCCAGTCTCTGACGCATGCCAAGGGAAAAATCCTTTACCTTTTTCTTTCCGGTATTGTTCAGTCCCACAAGCTCCAGCAATTCCTGTATTCCTCCGAAGTCCGGCTGCCCCAGAATCACATACTGCTGCTTCAGGTTTTCTTCTGCCGTCATATCCTGATATATGGAAGGAGTTTCCACCACTGCTCCCATTCTCCTTCTTTCTTTCCGAATGCTTCGGTCCGTACCCGGAATTCCGTACAGACAATAATTTCCTGCTGTCGGAAACTGCAGTCCCGTGATAACACGGATCAATGTTGTCTTACCGGCACCGTTTTTTCCCACAAATCCGTAAATGGCACCTTCCGGTACATGCATATTGAAATCAGAAAGTGCCTGAAAATCTTTGTACTGCATACACAGTCCTTCTGTTTCAAGAACGTATTTCATCTGTTATCCTCCTTAACCGGTTCAACTGAGAACCTGTTTCTTTATGCTGTATCCAGTCTATCATCCACAGGTTAAGAAACCGGTTAAGAAAATCGTTGAGAAATCGTTAAGATTTCAAGAATCCATTTTCACTTTTCAGCACAATTCCGATTCCTCTTTCAGCATAAATCCGATTCCCCATACTGACCTGATATACTCTTTTCCGCCGGCTTCCCGCAGCTTGGACCGCAGATGGCTCATATGCGTTTTCAGAGATGTTTCCGTACAATCCGAAGTATCCTCACTGATCCGGTCCAGCATGACGGATTTTGCAATCACCTGCTCCGGATTCTGCAGCAGCAATTTCAGAATCGCATATTCTGTTTTGGTCAAAAGCACCAACTGCTCTCCTGCTGTCACTGCATGGGAAGCCGTATCCATCATCAGATCTTTATATCGGAAGACATCGGATAATGGTGAAACGGCTTTCCGAAGCTGAACCTCTACTCTGGCCAGCAGTTCTCTTGTGGAAAAGGGTTTTGTAATATAATCCTCTGCACCTCCGAGAAGAAGAGACACTTTGTCATCAATTCCTGCTTTTGCAC
>JBJELP010000027.1:0-4256 GCA_051879215.1 Lachnospiraceae bacterium | reverse complement strand
GCCCTGATTGCCCACCTGCAGACAGGCTTCCACATAGGGTATTTTTCCTTCCACAGGAATCCGCTTCCATTCGGCAAGGCCAAGACCGGTTAAGGCAAAACTGGTTTTGGGACACAGGGCAATCTGTGTCCGTCCGGATGTCAGTTTCCCTGCTTCCTTCAGATAGGGCCAGGTAAATGTCCTCGTCATCCATTCCATATTTTTCGGACCGATAATATTCAGCGCACCTGCCGAATCTGCATAGCTGATGATATCTGCACCGGCATCCACGATCCTTTCCGTAAACCGAATCAGTTCTTCTCTGATTTTATCAAAAACCTGCTGCATGATTTCCGGTTTCTTCCGCATGGTTTTAAACACATAACGCGGATCGATCAGCACATTCAGAATGGTAAATGGACCGGATATCATAAACACCACGGTTTCTCCCTGTTCTTTCAGCATCCTGCAGGCTTTCAGTACCTCTGCAATCCGCCCCGTTGCATAATCAATCTCCGGAAGATCCAGCAGTTTCTGGGGATCGGTACAGATATATTCCTTTGCTCTGGGACCGGTCCGTCCGTCTCCCAGATTCACGATACCGCCCATGGCTTCCGCTTCCACCGTATGACAAAAGGGCAGTTCACAAAATTTCGCCTGCTCTGTTTTCCGGATATGCACCGCCAGCTGTGCCATGGTATCCGCATGGAGATAGGCATCGGGAAACTTCAGATCCAGTCCCCGTGTTACCTCCTCACTGATTCCTGCACTGTTCTGATAGGTACATTTAAAATCCCTGATTTCCGCCATGATTCTGCTGCACTCCTTTTATGCGAAACGTTCCGGATCGAGGGGCCATTTGCCGTATTTTCGTCCGGCTTTCATAAACATATCAATATTTTCAATGGGGCTGTCAATGGGAATACCGCATCCTGTACTCAACAGATATCCCTTCGGATTATCATAACCCTGACGCAGACATTCTTTTACGGCCTCTTCCACATCTTCCGGTGTTCCCTGCATCATTTTGGAAATGGGATCCACATTTCCCATCAGCACAATCTGATTGCCCACGCGTTTTTTTGTGTCTTCCAGACTGACTCTGTTATCAATACTCAGTACATTACATCCACTCTCCACCATGGCTTCTGTCAGGGCAGAAGTATCACCGCACACATGATAGGTTACGCTCTTTCCATAATCATGGATAAACTGAATGATTTCCTTTGTATAAGGAAGCACAAATTCACGATAGCTCTTTTCATTCAGAATGGTGCCAGATGCAACGGGATCACAGAGGGAAATACCCACGCCGCCATCCATGAATTCCTTAGCCAGCAGTTTGATGGCATCCGTTGCAAAACGAAGCAGCTGATGTACGTGCTCCGGATCCTTTCTGGTGGCCCGCAGCAGTTTTTCGATGGGATACAGACTGGAAGCTGCCGTAATCGGTCCCGGTGTACTTAAAGAAACCCCCACTTCGCTTCCATATTTATCCAGCGTCATCTGGGCCATCTCATAATTCATCTGGGCCCAGGGATCATTTTTCCGTTCGATTTTTGATAAATCCAGCTTGCTGTCCAGGTCATTCAAATTCTTCAGATAATGATCCATGATGGCGGGAACATTGTTCTCCGGATTGTTGGTCACACTGCCCATTGCTGTGCCGATTCCGTGGAGACCGTATTCTACGGAAATGCTGTCGTGTCCGAACCGTTCATAGCATGCGCTCTGACATTTAAACAGATTTTCCGCACTGCTTCTTTTTTCCCGGTGTGTCATCCCTATGGCTTTGCCGGATACTGCTGTAACAAAAGGCAGAATCGGAATTCTGTCAATGTCCTTTCCTGAAAAGAAACCTGCCATTCTCTCCTTTGGTGTCATCTGATCGTCCTTATGCATTGTTATACCTCCTCTTTTCTTATATGTACTCACAGAATCTGTTAACCATATGAAAAAGATTCCGAGAGTACATTCATGAAAAAATGACCCGGATCTGCTTTTAAATGGATCCGGGTCTGCTTTCAAAAGACATCCTGAAAAAAGTATATCATTTTCTTTCAGGAAACACTAATTGATTTTCTTGCATTACGGATGTATTATATTGTTATTATCAATAAGTATATCTGGAAGGAAGGATTTCATATGGAACCCAGAAAAGAAATTGAACAGCTCGTTGAACGTTACGCGAACGCCATTCATTCTCAGGATGAGACGGATTTCCGGTCTGTCTGGACACAGGAAGATACCAACGTACTGATATCCGGAGATAAAATATTTCAAGGTCCGGACTCTATTTATCAGGACTTTGTAATCGGAATGATCCAGACAAAATTTTCATCGATCTATCTTGTGAATGACGGTCTTCAGGCATATCTGCTGAACGATACTGCTGCAGTCGTTATATTCCGTTATCATACAGAATGCATCCTACGTGATACAGGCGAACCACACGGAATCGCGGGAATCGAAACCCAGGTATTGAAAAAAACAGACAATGGATGGAGAATTGCTCACATCCAGTACAGCGGAAAACCCATTAATACAACAATTAGGCAATGAAGGGAAGGCGAAACAACATGGCATCAAAGAGATATTCAACCGTGGAGCGCAGCAACTGCGTTTCATGCGGGACCTGTGTGACGGTCTGCCCCAAAGAGGCCATAAAAGTAATCAGAGGATGTTATGCCGCTGTAGACAGCGGAATCTGTATTGGCTGCAATAAATGCGGTAAAGTCTGTCCGACCGGATGTATTACTCTGGTGGAAAGGGGTGAGACGAAATAATGAAGACGGTAAAAGAGAAGACAGAAAGAAAAAAATCAACTTCGAAGAAATGGTATGAATGGCTTTGGATCTGGGCCATTGTCTATTTTTCACTGGGCTTTTTCAATATCTTGTTTGCATGGCTGGGTATGATCGATTTTCTGGTTCCGCTGGGATTTGCGATTTTCGGCGGAACGAAAGGCTTCTGCAACCGGTACTGCGGACGGGGACAGCTGCTCATGAAGCTGGGCAATTCCTGCAATTGTTCCCGCAACAAACCCACACCGAAATGGATGTATTCCAAATGGTTCCGTTATGGTTTTCTGGCATTTTTCATGACCATGTTCGGAAATATGGTATTTCAGACTTATCTGGTGGCGGCAGGCAGCCACTCCCTCCGGGAAGCAATCAAACTGTTCTGGGTATTCAGAGTCCCCTGGGGATGGACCTACACAGCCGGTACCGTGCCGGACTGGATTGCACAGTACAGCTTCGGTTTTTACAGCGTGATGCTTACATCACTGCTTCTGGGACTGATCGTGATGGTACTGTACAAGCCCAGAACCTGGTGTACATTCTGCCCCATGGGAACCATGACACAGGGAATCTGTAAAATCAGAAACTCTCACAGTGAGGAGAAGGAATAAAAAAGAATAAATAAGTACTATTCCGAAAGTGGTCAGACTACATAATAAAAGGAAACTTCCTTTTCAATAAATCTCTAAGAGAAAGACAGGAAGTTTCCTTTTATCTGTTATATTGTCATTTTATCCACACAATGACATTTCCGGACTGATTTTCATTTCCCGTTTACTCTTCCGGAAGCCGGCAGACATCAATCCATTCTCTGCACCCTGAAAGTGCCTCCAGTTCATCCGGTGTCAGCTCCACTGCGCTGTTCGCACTGCCGCAGGCGGGATATATCTTTTCAAACCGTTTCAGCGATGTATCCAGATACACATCCACACCATCATGAATTCCAAAGGGACAGACACCGCCCACATCGTGTCCGATCCATTCATTTACCTCTTCTCTGGTCAGCATTTTTGCCTTCGTATGAAAATATGCTTTGAACTTTGTGTTATTGATTTTGGTATCGCCTGCACATACAATCATAACCGGATGATCGTTTACTTTAAACGTAAGCGATTTTGCGATCTTTTCCGGTTCGGTTCCCACTGCCAGTGCAGCCAGTTCAACCGTTGCACTTGATGTATCGAATACCTGAATTCTGTCTCCATATCCTTTTTCTTCCAGATAATTTCTTGCTTCTTCCAATGCCATTGTTTTCTCTCCCGTTCTGTAATATGATAAATGCTCTGATTTCCATCAGCCCATTGTATTTATAATCATGTTAAAAATTGGCTTTTCCATATATTTTTATCACATACTTTCCTTTAAGTAAATACCTGACTTTAAAGATGGTACTTATGGAAAAACGGGCCCGGATTATATTCAGGGTTCTTTCTGAACTTTGGGTAAATTAATTTTTTTTAAGACTGGCATCATGAT
>JBJELP010000026.1:0-4262 GCA_051879215.1 Lachnospiraceae bacterium | reverse complement strand
AAGCAAACCGAAAACAACCCTGGACCTATTGTTGGATGACCTTCGATGGTCCCTTTGCCGCTCATCTGATGGAACAGGCAGGTTTCACAGAGGGAGTAAATGTGAAAAGCAGTTACGTCGATATGAATGAGTTTTATAAAATCGTTGACAAACTGCTGAATCATGCAGAGCTGAGTCCTGCCGGTGATATCAGACGTCTGGGTTATCTGTATGAATTTGTCAGCCTGGCCATTGAATCCCACCAGATGTCTGTTAATCACAGAACAACATCCAGTTATTCTGCTGAGACGTATATCAATTATGCCATTGATTTTATTCACAACAATTATTCAAGCATAAAGGTTTCCGATATTTCGAATTATATCGGAATCAACAGAAGCTATTTCTCCACTCTATTCAGAAATCAGGTTGGAATTTCTCCAAGGGATTATCTGTATCGGGTACGGCTGATCAAAGGTGCTCAGCTTCTGACCAATACGAATCTGTCTGTACAGAATATCGCTGAAATGGTCGGCTACGAAAATCCGCTTACTTTTTCAAAAGCATTTAAAAGTGCTTATGGCGTCAGCCCGAAATACTACAGGCTGCAGCCGGAAGAAGAGCGCGTTATATTAGAAACTATTTAGAGGAAGAGGTATCATAAATGAGTATTCGATTTGACAATGAATCCAGAACGTTTACCCTTTATACGAAAAACACTTCGTATCAGATGCAGGTAAATCAGGTGGGTCATCTGCTGCATCTTTATTATGGAAAGAGGACAGGAACTGATAATCTGAGTTATCAGTATATCCCTGCTGACTGCGGATTTTCCCCGAATCTGTATGAGATCCGGCAGAATCGCATGGTTTCCGTTGATATTCTTCCCCAGGAATACAGCGGAGCAAACACAGGAGATTTCCGTCTTTCATCTCTGGAACTGGTAACAGAAAAAGGGGCCTACGGTGCGGATCTTTATTACAGAGATTACAAAATATTGCCGGGTAAATATGCACTTGACGGACTACCTGCATTAAAGGAAGCCGGAAGCAGGGTGGAAACGCTGGTTATTAACATGTATGAGCTGATTACAGGTGCTACGGTACAGTTATTATACGGTGTATTTGAAGAAGAAGATGTGATTTCCAGAGCAGTCAGAGTGATTAACGATACAGAAAATACCATTCGAATTGAAAAAATAGCTTCCGCATGTCTGGATCTTCCCTTCGGAAACTGGGAAATGATTCATTTTCATGGAAGACACTGTATGGAACGTATGCCCCAGCGGGTAAAACTGAACCGCGATATTCAGACCGTATCCTCCAAAAGAGGTTCTTCCAGCCATCATCATAATCCATTTGTGATTTTATGTTCAAAGGAAACCACGGAGGATTATGGCCTCTGTTATGGCGCGATGCTGGCATATTCCGGCAACCATAAAACCGATGTGGAAGTGGATCAGATGGGACTCACCCGTATGGTTATGGGAATTCATGATACCCAGTTCACCTGGAATCTGGAACCGGATCAGTCGTTCTGTGCACCGGAAGTGATTCTCACCTGTTCTTCAGAAGGTTTTACCAGACTGAGTCAGACCTATCACCGAATTCTTCGTCAGAACATGATGAACAGTAAATTTACATATGCCAGACGCCCTGTTCTGATCAACAACTGGGAAGCAACCTATTTTGATTTTAATAATGAAAAAATCCTGAAAATTGCACAGAAAGCGGCAGAACTGGGTGTTGAAATGCTGGTTCTGGATGATGGCTGGTTTGGCAGCAGAAATGATGATAACAGGGGTCTCGGAGACTGGTTTGTAAATGAAAAGAAACTGGAAGGCGGACTGAATCCGCTGATTACGGAAATCAATAAGATGGGAATGAAGTTCGGTCTCTGGATTGAGCCGGAAATGGTGAATGAAGATTCCGATCTTTACCGTGCACATCCGGAATGGGCACTGACCATGCCGGGAAGAAAACCGACCATGGGGCGGAATCAGCTTGTTCTGGATATGTCAAGAAAAGATGTTGTGGATTATCTGGATCAGTGTTTTTCTTCTATTCTTGAAAATCATAACATTGAATACATCAAATGGGATATGAACAGGAATATGACAGACGTATACAGTCATGCAGCTCCTGCAGAACGTCAGGGAGAAATCTTCCATCGCTATATTCTGGGCGTGTATGATCTGCTGAATCGACTGACAACAAAATTCCCGGATGTCCTTTTTGAGGGCTGTGCAGGCGGCGGCGGCCGGTTTGATGCCGGTATGCTTCAGTATTGTCCCCAGATCTGGACCAGTGATGATACCGATTCCATTGAACGACTGACCATTCAGTATGGCACATCCTTTGGCTATCCGGTTTCATCCATGGGCGCTCACGTTTCCACCTGCCCCAACCATCAGACAGGTCGCACCACACCTTTTGGTACAAGAGCCGTTGTGGCTATGTCCGGTACCTTTGGTTATGAACTGGATCTGAATCTTCTTTCTGCGGAAGAAAAAGAAGAAGTGAAAGATCAGATCAGACGTTTTCATGCGTATTATGATCTGATACAGAACGGTACCTATTTCCGACTGACAGATCCCACAGAGAATCTGTACTTCACAGCATGGGAATTTGTATCGGATAATAAGGAAGAAGCACTTTTAAATATGGTTATGACCCGTACAAGAGCCAATGCAAATCCCGCTCATTTCTGGATGAAGGGTCTGGATCCCGATGCAAAGTATGAGCTGCGAGATGTTCATTTTGCAGGATGCAGTCTTGGTGTCCATATGGATCATATTTATGGAACCCCTGAAAAAGGAAAACCGGTATATACAGGAAGCAGTCTGATGTATGCAGGTTTCTCCATGCCTCTGATGAGCGGTGATTATCCAAGCGTCCAGATGCACTTTGTAAAGGTGGGATAGAAGTATGGAATTGCTTCGGACATGGTATAAAGAAGAAAGAGAAAAAATTTCCGCCATGAATCGGAATGAAATCATCCGGTATATCTGGGATTATTATCGACTGCATCTGACAGCAATCATTTCTCTTTGCCTGATTCTGGCCTGGATTGGATACAATTATGTAACAACACCCGGTGAAAACTGGTTCTATGCCTGTTTTGCAAATACTTACGGCGATGTGGGAAATCATTCCGATTTCTATGATGATTTTGCAGAATATGCAGATCTGGATCTGAAAGAAAAGAATCTGGTTTTTGACAATGCGTGTTATTTTGATCCCACAAAAAATTCGATGGGAAATTCTTACTATGAAACCTTGATTACATACATAGAAAGTGGTACACTGGATGTACTGCTTATGGAAAAGGAACAGCTGCAGGCTTTCGGTGCAACCGGACGCCTGCTGGATCTGGAATCACCGGAAACAGCTGAACTTTTCCACAGTTATTCCGATCGTCTGGTCTATTGCAGTCCTTCTGATGGAAAGTCAGAGAAAGCGCAGGTTGCGATTGGGATTGATCTGAGCGGATGTTGTCTGACCGGAGAGGGGAAACCCTATCCGGACGGAGTGGTACTTGGTATTGGCGCCTGGTCAGAACATCTGGATATGGCAGAGATTTTTCTGCAGTATCTCTTTGAGGAGGAGCATATATGAATCTGATTCGAAGCTTTCTGGATAATGACAGTGTATTTGGCAAACTGATGACCCGGTGCGGAATTCTGATTGGTGCCAATCTGATGTTTATCCTGTTCTGTATTCCGGTTGTTACAATCGGCACATCCTGCTCGGCCCTCTATTACACTATGATGAAAACTCTTCGGGGAGAAGACGAACTGAATCCGTTCGCCACCTTCTGGAAGGCTTTCAGGGAAAATTGGAAACAGACCGTTCCAATCTGGCTGGGATTGCTTATTCTGGCTGTATTTCTGAGGTTGGAACTGTTCTGGTGCAGTCAGTTCACCGGCTGGATCGCCATGTTCCGATATGGAATTATGGCAATTCTGGTACTGGAGCTGATTCTTGCAATTTACATATTTCCCACTATAGCTGCATTTGAAGCAAACTGGAAACAGCAGATTATCAATGCGATTTACTTTGCATTCGGTAACCCGTTACATCTGATCCAGATTGTATTCTTTCATGTGGCACCGGTCATTCTGACCTACGTATTTTTTCAGTATCTTCCGCTGTTTGCTTTTTTATGGACGGTGGTTGGTTTTTCATCAATTGCCATGTTCAGCTCCAGCCTGATGCTGAAACAGTTTACACCTTTTCTTCCTGCTGAGGAAACATCCAGTCATAAGGACTTTCATGGGGATG
>JBJELP010000025.1:0-19243 GCA_051879215.1 Lachnospiraceae bacterium | reverse complement strand
ATATTTAAAGAAAAGCCTGAAAAATTAATGATTTAGGGCTTGACATTATAGGAAGAGGCGTTATTATGGCTGAAAAACAAAGGGGAAGGGAAACCAATTTTCTGGTACAGGGCAGTATTCTGGCGATTGCATCTGTAATCGTAAGATTGATTGGCATCGTGTACCGGATTCCGGTTACCAATATCCTTGGTGATGGCGGCAATGCAGCGTATTCGAATGCATATGCCATTTATTCGCTGATCTGGATGATTTCTTCTTTTGGTATCCCGACTGCAGTATCCAAGATGGTTGCAGAGAGGATGGGGAATCAGCAGCCCTGGAATGCCAAGAGGGTATTTTCCGTTGCACTTTTATTTGCTGCTGTAGTGGGCGGTCTGGCCTTCAGCATTCTGTTTTTTGGAGCAGGATTTCTGGCGGATGACGTATACAAACGGCCTGAAATCAAGTATGCTCTGATGATACTGGCTCCTACGGTATGGATTTCTGCATTCATGGGTGCCTTTCGCGGGTTCTTCCAGGGACAGGGAACCATGGTTCCCACAGCAATTTCACAGATTATTGAGCAGGTTGTGAATGCGGTCATGAGTGTGGTGGGTGCACTGGTTTTATGGAATCTGGGGCATCGTCTGGATCTGCTTCACCGGGTTGAATTCTATTCGGATGCACTGGGTGCGGCAGGCGGTACTGTCGGTACATTTTCCGGGGCATTCGCGGGACTGATCGTCTGCATTGTTGTATACAGACTGTATTATAATGAAAGAAGAAAAAGCGAAAAGGAACTGCAGCAGTCAAAGGAATCTCGCAGAATGCTTCTGCAGACACTGGTGCTGATGATTCTTCCGATCACATTGAATTCTGCAATTTATACCATCAGCGGTGTTCTGGATTCCTTCGTATTCAGTAACTATGCCAGCCTGTCCGGCATGTCGGATGAAATGTATAAAATCAGCTGGAATGCCTATGAAGGAAAGTATCATCTGCTGACCCATGTGCCTCTGGCATTTGCCACGGCATTATCTGCTTCTGCAGTTCCCAATCTGTCCAGAACGTTAAAAACATCAAAACCTTCTGAAATTACGGGAAAAATCCGGCTGGCCATTCGTTTTGCCATGTTGATTGCCATCCCTTCCTGCATTGGACTGGCTGTTCTCAGCAGTCCGATTCTGCAGCTCTTATTCAGAAGTACGCCGGGAAGCAATGAACTGGCATCCAGACTTCTGATGGTGGGCGGCATCACGGTGATTCTGTATTCTTTTTCAACGATTACCAATGGTGTCCTTCAGGGAATCGGAAAGGTTTCAGAACCCGCCAGAAATGCAGCTGTTTCTCTGGCAGCCCATATGGTGATTCTGATTCTGTGTCTGGCATTTCTGCCGATTGGCATTTATGCAGTGGTTATTGCTGGCATTATTTTTGGTCTGATGATGAATATCATGAACTTCCGGTCGATTTATCGTGCGATCCGTTTTAAACCGGAGATCCGGCAGACCTTTGTGCTTCCTCTGATCAGTTCTGTCATCATGGGTGCAGCAGCCTGGGGCAGTTATCAGGGAATTTATCATCTGGTAAAGAGCAACAGCATTTCTGTTCTGGCGGCTATCTGTGTGGCTGTTGCTGTATATGCGGCAGCACTGCTGATCACAGGAGCCATCCGGGAAAATGATCTGAAATCATTTCCGAAGGGAGCGCTTCTTGTCAGGCTGGCAAAGAAAACCCATTTGCTCCGGGCATAAGCTGATCAGACGGTGAAGCAGAAGCATTGTTTTTCAGAATATACTTTTCAGAACATTGAATAAAAAAACAAAATCCGGCAGATACTATACGTAAACCGTACCGGTAAATGTACAGACAGGAAGATGCCCTGCTGTACATTTTACTGAGGCTGCGGCATCCCCTGAAAGAAAGGAGAGGGTGCATATGAAATTACGTATCTGTATCTGCCTTTTCGTTACATCTGTATTGCTTGCCGGTGCAGCTTCTGCATGGTATCTGTCCGGAAAAATGGAGGCCCCGATCCACCATTCCATCGGACAGGATTCGATTTCTGCTTCGGAAAAGGAATCTTCCGTTATGGACGATTCTGACAGAAATCAAAGGGAACCGGCATATCCGGAACTGCCGGTTTCAGAAGCATTTTATTATGTAACGCTGCAGGATAATGAGGTGATCGCTTATACCGGAGATCACAGAAAAATCTGCATTCAGACCAGTATTGATCGTGAGGAACTGGCAGATGGATTGATTTATCAGCTGAAGCAGGGAATTTATGTGGAAAATCTGCCTGCACTGTATGAATATCTGGAAAATTGCAGCAGCTGATCAATTAAAGGAAAATACAGGATTCTATGCCTGGAAAACGGGAAGAGAAACGGGTTCCCATGTCTGGCGTATGAGAAGAGAAACAGGTGATAGAAAGTGAAAAATCAGAAGGATACCGTATGGAAAGACAGAACAATTCGTGTAGCTGTAATAGGAGGGGGTGCATCCGGACTGATGGCTGCCATTGAGGCTGCCCGGGGCGGGGCACAGGTTGTTGTTCTGGAACAGAAAGACCGTACCGGAAAGAAAATTCTTGCCACAGGCAATGGACACTGCAATTTTACAAACAGGCATCTGGATGTATCCTGTTATCACAATAATCCATTTGCCTTACATATTATTGAACAGTTTTCTGTGGAAGATACCCTGGATTTTTTTAAACAAATCGGAGTATACCCCGTGGAAAAAAACGGATATTACTACCCTGCATCACAACAGGCGTCGGCTGTGGCGGATCTTCTGGAACAGGAGGCAAAACGGCTGGGGGCAACAATAGAAACCGGCTGCAGGGTGACAGGAATTCGAAAGGAAAAAGAAGAGTTTATTCTTTCGGCAGACCGGACGAAATACAGTCAGGTAAAGGAAACGGTTAAAAAGAACGGAAAAAAGAAGAAAAATACCGGACCGGCTGAAATCTTGCATATGACGGTAAAAGCAGATCGGGTGATTCTTGCAGGAGGCGGGATGGCATCTCCGGCCCTTGGCTCGGACGGAAGCTGCTATGATCTGGCAAAATCACTGGGACATACCATCAATCATCCTTTTCCGGCGCTGACCGGCATTCGATGTGCAGAAAACTGGTTTCCGGAGCTGTCCGGAGTGCGGATATCTGCCCGGGTGGAATTGATGGCAGACCGGGAAGTGGTTGCTTCGGATGAGGGAGAACTGCAGCTGACGGAATATGGAATTTCCGGAATTCCGGTATTTCAGATCAGCCGCTATGCTGCGCTGTATTTATACGAGGGCAGAACAGTACAGGCGAGACTTCTGTTCTTCCCTGAGATATCAGATGAAGAAATCAGAGAATATGGGAATTCTCATGAAAAGAATCAGTATCAGGGATTGTTTCCCGAAAAACTTCTGAAAGTGCTTTTAAAAGAAAACAAAACCGGAAAAAAGATACCCAGAGAACTTTTCTGTACCTGCACAGAAGTGAATGGATTTGACCGGGCACAGGTAACCTGCGGTGGTGTCCGTCTGAACCAGGTTGATGGAGAAACACTGGAATCCGGAGTCTGTCCCGGACTGTTTCTGGCCGGTGAATTGCTGGATGTGGATGGAATCTGCGGCGGTTATAATCTGCAGTGGGCCTGGTCCAGCGGTCATGTGGCAGGCAGATCGGCAGCTGAAAAACGGATCGAAAGGAAAAGAGAACATTTATGATACAGATATCGCAGATGAAATGCAGAATAGACCATGATGCGGAGGAACCGGTGAGAAAAGCATTGAAAATGCTGAAGCTTCCCCATTCTGCCGTAAAGGAAGTCCGTATCTGGAAACGTTCGGTGGATGCCAGAAAAAAACCGGATATTTATTATATTTATACCATGCTGGTGGATACCGGAATGAAAGCGGCCAAAGAAGAGCAGCTGGTTCGAAAACTGAAAAACCGGAATATAACGGTGATTCAGCCGGTCTGTTATCAGTTTCCTTCATCCGGTGAAAAACCGATGCAGCACCGACCGGTGGTGGTCGGCATGGGACCGGCAGGCATGTTCTGTGCACTTTTGCTGGCAAAAGCCGGCTATAAACCGCTGGTGCTGGAGAGAGGACAGGCGGTGGAAGACAGAATTCAAACGGTGCAGAGATTCTGGGAAACCGGCGAACTGAATCCGGAAAGCAATGTGCAGTTTGGTGAAGGCGGTGCAGGAACTTTTTCAGATGGAAAGCTGAATACGCTGGTGAAGGATCCGAAAGGAAGAGGAAGACGGGTTCTTGAAGTTTTTGTTGAAAACGGTGCGCCGGAGGATATTTTATATGTCAATAAACCACATATCGGAACAGATATTCTGCAGAATGTGGTGGTCAATATCAGAAAACAGATTCTGGAAGCGGGAGGAGAGATCCGTTTTCAGACAAAGGTGACCAAAGTCTGCCATGAAGGAGGTCAGGTTGTGGGACTGGAAACGGTAAATGCTTCCGGGGAAAAAGAATATATCGCAGCGGAACAGGTTGTTCTGGCCATCGGACACAGTTCCAGAGATACCTTTGCCATGTTAAAGGAGCAGGGCGTTCACATGGAACCCAAGTCCTTTGCGGTGGGACTTCGGATTGAGCACCCGCAGACCATGATTAATTTCAGCCAGTACGGTATGGAAGAATCCCCCTATCTTGCGGCAGCGGATTATAAGCTGACCCATCGTTCTTCCACGGGAAGAGGGGTCTATTCCTTCTGTATGTGTCCAGGTGGTTATGTGGTAAACAGCTCTTCGGAACCGGGCAGACTGACAGTCAACGGAATGAGTTACCGTGCCCGTGACGGTGTCAATGCCAACAGTGCTTTGATCGTGACGGTAACACCGGAAGATTATCCGGGTGATGATGTACTGGCCGGTGTGGTATTCCAGCGACAGATTGAAGAAGCAGCTTACAGAGCCGGAAATGGAAAGATTCCCTGTCAGCTTTACGGTGATTTTAAAGCGAATCGTCCTTCGGAAAAACCGGAGGAAGTGTCTCTGCAGAACAGGGGCCAGAGCTGTTTTACCAATTTGCGGGGGATTTTACCGGAGGAACTGAATCAGTCCCTGATTGAAGGAATTGAATCCTTTGACCATAAAATCAAAGGATTTGCCAGAGAAGATGCCATTCTGGCCGGCGTGGAAGCCCGGACATCTTCACCGGTAAAGATTATCAGAGATGAAAATATGCTGAGCAATCTGAAGGGTCTTTATCCCTGCGGAGAAGGTCCCGGTTATGCCGGCGGCATTATGTCTGCTGCCATGGATGGCTGCAGAGCGGCGGAAACAATTGCGTCAGTATTTGCCCCCTATGCGTGATGTATACGGGCTGCGGAATATTTTACTTTACGATTTGTAAAAAAAGAATTAAACTATTAAATGATACCAGGGTCAAAAGCTTTTGAACCCAACATCATTAGATAATACGGGGAGTGTTCTGATGGTATGATCGTCATGGCACCACCCATGGGAAAGAGTGGATAAAATGGATACAGTAAGAGAACAGATGAAAGATAAGAAAAGAATCGTTGTCAAAATCGGATCTTCTTCTTTGACACATCCGGAAAGCGGCGCATTGAATCTTCGTAAAATCGAAGGGCTGGTACGTGTGCTTTGTGATATGCGAAATATGGGAAAAGATGTGGTGCTGGTTACTTCCGGTGCGATTGCAGCAGGAAGACAGGCGGCAGGCCATCTGCCCAGACCGGACAGCCTGTCCCGGAAACAGGCGCTGGCAGCCATCGGTCAGGCACATCTGATGATGACCTATCAGCGGATTTTCGGAGAATACAGCAACATGGCAGCCCAGATTCTTCTGACGAAAAATACTCTTCTGAATCCGGAAAACAACCGAAATGCAAGAAATACATTTGAAGAATTATTCGCACTGGGCAGCATTCCGGTTGTCAATGAAAACGATACCATTGCAACCCATGAAATTGTATTTGGTGATAATGACAGACTTTCTGCGGTGGTTTCCGCTCTGATTGAAGCAGATCTTCTGATTCTGATGTCGGATATTGATGGGATGTATACCGGAGATCCGAGAAAAAACAAAGATGCAGAACTGATCACAGAAGTGGAAGTGATTGATGAAAAACTGCTGTCCATGGCAGGCGGTTCCGGCAGTGATGTGGGTACAGGCGGCATGGCGGCAAAACTGGCAGCGGCTCAGATTGCCACCGATTCCGGTGTGGATATGGTCATTGCCAATGCGGAGGATGTGAAAAATATTTATCGGATTATCGATGGAGAAGTATGCGGAACCCTTTTTAAAGCCCATAAGAATCCCAACTTTAATCTGAGGGAATATGTGGAGAAGTACTGATGATCTGAGGTGCAGAGGGATCTGTTTCATGATAGAAATGAATTTGAACAGAAAACGGATAAAGGCGGTATATACCTATGGATATGAAAGATATCGAAAGAATCAATGAATTATACAGAAAATCAAAATCAACTGGTCTGACGCCGGAGGAAAAGGAAGAGCAGTCCAGATTACGTGGTGAGTATATTCAGGCAATGAAACGCAATCTTTCCAGTCAGCTGGATACCATAAAGATCAAAAATCCGGATGGAAGCATCATTGACGTGAAAAAGCGCCACGAAAATAATATGGCCAAAGCGGGGAAAAAACCGCTGGCATAAGGAGGTATTTTTTATGCAGGAGAAAAAAGAAGTACGTAAAATGATTAAGGGGTTCCGTGACGCTGCCACAGATGCGGAAGTAAAGGAAATGAGCAGCAGGGTTGCTGATTTTATTGTTTCCATTCCGGAATTCCAGAAGGCTGAATGTGTATATGCCTATATTGATTACAACCATGAAGTAATGACCGATGAAATCATTGCAAGAGCATGGGCAGCAGGCAAACGTGTTGCAGTTCCCAAGGTTGTGGGCAAAGATCTGATCTGGTATTACATTACCAAGTTTGAAGATGTGGAATCCGGTTACATGGGCATTCGTGAACCCAGAACCGATCTGCCGGAAGCAAAGGAATTCGACGCATTTTTTGTAATGCCCGGTGTTGCTTTTGATAAGGCACATCACAGAGTCGGTTACGGCGGCGGCTTCTATGATCGTTATCTGGAAAAACCCAATACCCATTACAAGGCAGCGCTGGCATTTGAATTCCAGATTCTGGATGCAGTTCCCTTCGAGGCACATGACATTCTTCCGGATGCTGTGGTATCCGAAAAAGCAATCTATTAATACATAAGGGACGAGGCCGCAAGCCTTGTCCGGACGATGCATCCGCATGAAACTGAATCAGAGGATGCGATGTTGAGTTTCAGGCGTATCCGTGGTGTCATGTCAGGTGTCCGGTCCGATTGCTTATCCGGCGGACGGTACATTGATACCGCGGATATATGTCTGTTGAAAAAACAGAATTTCAGACAGAGAGGTATCTATGACAGATTTAATCGCAATGGGTGAGGCTGCCCGAAAAGCCGCACGTATATTGAATAAACTTGGAGTGTCCGAGAAAAATCGCGGTCTTGCTGCGGCAGCGGATGCTTTGATTTCCGGTGAAGCATTTCTGATGGCAGAAAATGCGAAGGATATGGAAGCAGGAAGAAAGAAAGGCATGTCTCAGGGACTTCTGGACCGTCTTTTGCTGACCCATGAAAGAATTGAAGGAATGGCAGATGGTCTGAGACAGATTATCGCACTGGAAGACCCGGTGGGAGAAGTGATTTCCATGAAAAAGAGACCCAATGGTCTGCTGATCGGGAAAAAAAGAGTTCCCTTCGGTGTCATCGGAATCATTTACGAATCCAGACCCAATGTGACAGCGGATGCCTTTGGTCTTTGTTTTAAAACCGGAAATGCAGTGATTCTGAAAGGCGGCAGCGATGCCATTCATTCGAATATGGCTATTGCATCTGTGATCAGAAGTGCATTAAAGAATGCAGGATTTCCGGAGGATGCCATTCAGCTGATTGGTGATACCAGCCGGGAAACTGCAGCAGCTATGATGAAAATGAATGGCTACATTGATGTACTGATTCCCAGAGGCGGTGCGGGACTGATTCGCACCGTTGTGCAGAACAGTACCGTTCCGGTTATTGAAACCGGTACCGGAAACTGTCATGTATATGTGGATGAAAGTGCCGATCTGGATATGGCACTGAATATTATCATAAATGCAAAAACCCAGCGTGTGGGTGTATGCAATGCCTGTGAATCCATTGTACTTCACAAATCGGTGGCGGAGCCATTTACAGCAAAACTGGCAGAAGCACTGAAGGCAAAGCATGTGGAAATGCGCGGAGATGAAACCGTGCGCAGATATTCCTCTGATATTCTTCCTGCAGCGGAAGAAGACTGGGGAACGGAATATCTGGATTACATTGTCTCCATTCGCACCGTTGCGGATATTGATGAGGCAATCGAACATATTAATCGGTATAATACAGGGCATTCGGAAGCAATTGTTACGAAGGATTATGCAAATGCTCAGAAATTCCTTGATGAAATAGATGCAGCAGCAGTTTATGTCAATGCGTCCACCCGATTCACCGATGGAGGTGAATTCGGTTTCGGTGCCGAAATCGGCATCAGTACGCAGAAGCTGCATGCAAGAGGTCCCATGGGACTTGCAGAACTGACCACAACCAAGTATATTATCTATGGTGACGGACAGATACGATAAAAATAAAGGGAGAACTATATTTTGAAAAAAATCAGAGATATGCAGGATATGGGAGAATTATTTCCCGGTGCACCGGTTACGGAACCGGAACGTCAGCTGGCCTTCATGGAACAGTGCCGTGTGCTGATTGCGGAAAAAGCGGCAGCAGCAGGCAGACCGATGACGGCTGCCGTTATCAATTTCGGCTGTCAGATGAATGCCAGAGATGCCGAAAAACTTCGCGGTATCCTGAAACAGATCGGTTACGTGATTACAGAAGAAGAAAATGCAGACTTTGTACTGTATAATACATGTACTGTCCGTGATAATGCCAATCAGAAGGTTTACGGACGTCTGGGTTACCAGAAGGCATTTAAGAAACAGAATCCGGAGATGATCGTTTCCCTATGCGGCTGTATGATGCAGGAACCGGAGGTCATCGAAAAACTGAAAAAGAGTTATCGGTTTGTGGATATTATTTTCGGAACACACAACGTATATAAGCTGGCTGAGCTGCTGTATGCACATCTTACCAGCCGCAGCATGATCATCGATATCTGGAAAGATACGGATCAGAGTGTGGAAAGTCTTCCGGTGGACCGCAAATACGCTTTTAAATCCGGGGTCAACATCATGTACGGCTGCAATAACTTCTGCAGCTACTGCATTGTGCCGTATGTAAGGGGAAGAGAACGTTCCAGAACACCCGAGGAAATTCTGGATGAATGCCGCCGACTGGCTGATGAGGGGATTGTTGAAGTTATGCTTCTCGGTCAGAATGTAAACTCCTACGGGAAAAATCTGGAAAACCCCATGACCTTTGCAGAATTGCTGAAGGAAGTGGAAAAAATAGAAGGGATTAAGCGAATCCGTTTTATGACATCTCATCCCAAGGATCTTTCGGATGAACTGATTCAGGTGATGAAGGAAAGCAAAAAGATCTGCCGTCATCTCCACCTGCCGCTGCAGTCCGGCAGCAGCCGGATCCTGAAACAGATGAACCGCCGCTATGATAAGGAAAAATATCTGGCACTGGCAGCAAAAATCCGAAAGGAAATTCCGGACATTGCCCTCACCACAGATATTATCGTATCATTCCCCGGTGAAACCGAAGAAGATTTTGAAGAAACCCTGGATGTGGTACGTCAGGTACGGTATGACAGTGCATTCACCTTTATTTATTCCAAACGAACAGGAACACCGGCAGCAGCCATGGAGGATCAGATTCCTGAAGAGATTTCCAAAGAGCGTTTCGGCAGACTGCTGAGTCTGGTTCAGGAAATCGCCACGGAAGAATGTGCAAAACGTGTGGGTGAAGTTCATGAAGTCCTGATTGAAACCACCAGCAGTCAGCCGGGGATGGTATCAGGCCGCCTCAGCAATAACACCATGGTTCATGTACCCGGTACAGAGGATCTGATCGGTACCTTTATGACGGTCAGACTGGATGAAGCAAAGGGCTTTTATTATATTGCTTCCAGAGTTGAAAATGCATAACTCTGGGAGTTAAATGTTTTACCACGAAAGGAGAAAAGAGAATGAATCAGTTTAAAGATGCAACAAAATGTATCCATGCAGGTTATCAGCCGAAGAAGGGTGAGCCTCGTATGCTTCCGATTATTCAGAGTACCACATTCAAGTATGATAACAGTGATCAGATGGGTCGTCTGTTTGATCTGGAAGAGGATGGATATTTCTATACCAGACTCGCCAATCCCACCAACGATGCTGTAGCAGCCAAGATCTGTGCCCTGGAAGGCGGTGTGGCAGCCATGCTGACATCATCCGGTCAGGCTGCAAACTTCTTTGCCATGTTCAATATCGCAACTGCAGGTGATCATATTGTATCCGCAGCAACCATTTACGGCGGTACTTCCAACCTGCTGACTGTGACCATGAAGAAGATGGGCATTGATGTAACACTGGTGGATCCCGACGCCTCCTATGAAGAACTCTGCAAGGCAATGAGACCCAACACCAAGCTGGTATTTGGTGAAACCATTTCCAATCCGTCTCTGGTGGTTCTGGATATTGAAAAGTTTGCAAAGCTGGCCCATGACCATGGGGTACCGCTGATTATCGATAATACCTTTGCAACACCCATTAACTGCAAACCCTTTGAATTCGGTGCAGATATCGTAACCCATTCCACAACCAAGTATCTGGATGGTCATGCAACTCAGGTTGGCGGTGCCATCGTTGACAGCGGAAACTTTGACTGGATGGCCCACGCGGAAAAATTCCCCGGCATGACCACACCCGATGAATCCTATCACGGAATCATTTATGCGGAAAAATTCGGCAAAGCAGGTTACATTACAAAAGCAACTGCACAGCTGATGCGTGACCTGGGTTCCATTCCTGCTCCCATGAATTCCTTCCTGCTGAACATGGGTCTGGAATCTCTGCCTGTACGTATGAAGGCACACTGTGAAAATGCCCAGAAGGTTGCTGAATTCCTGGCAAACGATGATCGTGTTGCATGGGTAAACTATCCCGGTCTGAAGGGTGACAAATACTATGAAAATGCCCAGAAGTATATGCCCAACGGAACCTGCGGCGTTGTTGTATTCGGTCTGAAGGGCGGAAGAGATGTCTGCATCAAGTTTATGGACAACCTGAAACTGGGCTCCATCGTTACCCATGTGGCAGATGCGAAAACTTCTGTACTGCATCCTGCCAGCCATACCCACAGACAGTTAAGCGATGAACAGCTGATCGAAGCCGGTGTAAGTCCGCATCTGATCCGTTTCTCCGTTGGTATTGAAGATATTGAAGATATCCTGGCTGATATTGAACAGGCACTGGAAATCGCTACAATGGATGATGAATATGCAGAAATCATCACCATGTGGGATGAAGATGACAAGGAAACACAGTTTGAATTCCTGGATGAAGTGGAGTACAACGGCAAAGAATATGTTGTACTGCTGCCTTTAGACGAAGAAGGAGATGAAGGACTGGTGGAAATCCTGGAAGTAGTGGAAAAGGATCTGGAAAACGACATTGAAAAATATGTGGGCGTTGATGATGATGCAATCCTTTCTGCTGTATTTGACATTTTCCAGGAAAGATTCGGAGAAGAGGACGAAGAATAATCTGTTTCCGATGCATCGATTGGAATGGATTTGTTCATTCATGTGACTTTTATAAGATTTCAGGACAGCAGCCGGACTTTTTTGCAAAAGCCGGCTGCTGTTGTATTTACTTTTTCTTCTTCAAGGCTGCCGTATTCAGGAAAATCCCAATACAGTTCAGCAGCAGAGCCAGAGGCAGATACCAATTGGGAGAGCAGAACTGTGCTGCCTGCCTCTGAACCAATATTGTCTTTTTACCTTGAAAATAGTATAAAATCATATTAATATAAGCCATACTAATAATCTTTATGTTATACTTGTCTAACATAAAGGTATTAATTATGGCTTATATTACAATACTGACTTGAGATGCACAAGGACAAGCATAAAAATTCAAAAAAATTTAGAAAAGGAAGTGACATTATTGATGAAAAAAAGCAACAGTATTCAGTTATCCGACCATTTCACATACAAAAAGTTGTTTCGATTTGTGCTGGCTCCCATCGGCACCATGCTTTTTACATCGGTTTACGGCATTGTAGATGGTTTTTTCGTGTCCAATTATGTGGGAAATACCGCATTTGCATCACTTAATCTGGTTGTTCCTTTTCTTATGATGATTGCATCCATCGGCTTTATGTTTGGATCCGGCGGCAATGCCCTCGTTTCTTTTCACCTGGGGCTTGATGAAAAGCAGAAGGCAAAAGAATATTTTTCCCTGATTGTTTATACTTTGATTGCGATCGGTGTGATTCTTTCGGCTGTCAGCATCTATTATGCAGCGGATATTTCAAGACTTCTTGGCGCCAGTGACGCAATGCTGCCATACTGTGTACTTTATCTGAAAATTAATATGTTCGGGATGATTTTTTTCATGCTGCAGAATCTGTTCCAGACTTTTTTGATTACTGCTGAAAAGCCGGAAATCGGATTTGCCGTTACTTTGATCGCGGGATGTACCAATATGGTACTTGACTGGGTTTTAGTGGGAATCTGTAATCTGGGTATCGCCGGTGCAGCCTGGGCAACGATTATTGGTCAGGCCGCAGGAGGTATCATTCCCCTTTTCTATTTCATTTTTTCAAAATCCGGTGTTTTGAAATTAACAAAGGCAAAATTCGAAATAAAAGTCCTTACCAGAACCTGCGGAAATGGTGTAAGCGAATTTCTGTCAAATGTATCAGCTTCCATTGTCGGTTTCTTATATAACCTGCAGTTAATGCATTATATTGGAGAAAACGGCGTATCCGCATACGGTGTTATCATGTATGTAGCTTTTATATTTGTAGCAATCTATATCGGATATTCCATGGGCGCTGCACCGATTATCGGATTTCACTACGGAGCCGGAAATAAATCAGAACTTCAGAATATCTTCAGAAAAAGTGTTGTCATACTCACCGCTTCAAATATTCTGATGTTTGTACTGGCTGAAGTACTGACCGTACCCATGGCAAATATATTTGTTGGATACGATCAGGCACTGAGCGAATTGACCATACGCGGAATGCGGATCTATTCTGTCGCTTTTCTGATTACGGGATTTAATATTTTTGCATCCGCTTTTTTTACAGCATTAAGCAACGGAAAAATTTCGGCAATTATATCGGTTACCCGTACATTGATTCTGGAGTTAATCATGATCTATTTACTGCCGGCGCTGTTAGGCGTGGATGGGCTTTGGGCCGTGGCAATTGCGGTGGAAGGCATCAGTCTGATCGTGACCGTTTATTATGTTTTGAAGAATCGGAACAAATACGGATATATGAGATAAAGAGCATAAGGATGTAGTGCTGAACACGGCGTCCTATTTATACTGGACAAACTCGGATATCCATCCATGTATGACCAAAAGCATATACGCTCTGTAAGCGTCGATTTGAAAGGAGAAAAATGGAGATACAGTTACACACACATGAATTTCCTCCTGTGTATGATGAAAATTCCGAATTGCTGATTCTGGGTTCTTTTCCTTCCGTTAAATCCAGAGAGCAGCAGTTTTTTTACGGGCATCCGAGAAATCGTTTCTGGCCGCTGCTGGCAGCCATTTATCAGGAAACAACACCGGAAACCATTGAAGAGAAAAAAGCATTTCTTCTGCGGCACCGGATTGCTCTCTGGGATGTGATTGACAGCTGTGAAATCGCAGGGTCTTCCGATAGCAGCATCCGCAACGCTGTTCCCTGTGATCTGAAGAAGATTATGGATACGGCTCCCATCCGAATGATCTATCTGAACGGAGGGACAGCAGCAAAGTGGTACCGGAAATTCTGGCAGAAAGAAAACTGGAATTACACGCAGCTGCCATCCACCAGTCCGGCCAATGCGGCATGGACCTTTGAAAAATTGTTCGACAGCTGGAAAACAATTTTGGAACAGGATAAGGGAAATGAATGATCAGCAGGTGAAAGCCATGAAATATAAACGAATTGTATTTGCAGGAGACAGTATAACGGACGCAGACCATTTATGGGATCCGGGGGAAGATGGGCTGGGCCATGGATATGTCCATATGATTTCAGAAGAACTGCATAACACAGTGAAGCCGGAGCAGATGCCGGTGATCATAAACAGCGGTTTCAACGGTTACCGTGCAGAAGATCTCCTTCGGAGATGGAATACGGTCTGTCTTCAGAAAAAACCGGATCTGGTAACCCTGCTGGTGGGAGTCAATGAAGCCGGAGCAGCCATGGAGGGAATGGTGACCACACCGGAACAGTTTTACCGTACCTATGAAAGGCTGGTAAGGGAGGTGCTGGAAGAAACCGGGGCGGACATGATACTGATGGAACCCTTTCTGTTCCGGTATCCGGCCTATTTGCTGAACTGGAGATCCTATCTGCAGACTCTGCAGCCTGTGATCGGGGAAATTGCAGGAAAATATGAGCTTCCCCTGATCCGTCTGGACCGTCCGTTAAATGATCTGGCAGAAAAGGAAGGGGTCAATCAGATCACAGTTGACGGCATTCACCTGACAGAACAGGGAAATCGATTTCTGATGAAACAATGGTTAAACTGTTTTTTTGGAATGTATTAAAATAAATCCAGAAACTGCAGAGAATTTCGGCGAATGTGACAAAAATCGTCTCAGATTCTCAATTGAATGAAATTTTAATGGACATTTTGACTATTTTATGAGAAAATAGCATCGGTTAAGCGGATTGTACCTATATTCGCTGAATTTATCCCAACAATTAATTTTGATTATGCTGGCAGAATACATCCCCGATGAAATGGTATTCTGCAGTACATATTCGAAAGGAGTAGAACCAATGATTTATTCAAGAGAAGTTGAAGAAATGTGTCCCGTTAAACAGGGTGTTCATCACGGTGCTGCAGAAATCCCCTGCGAAGGCAAGTGGGTTAAGGCTAAGGAAGTTACTGATATTTCTGCGTTCACACATGGTATCGGCTGGTGTGCACCTCAGCAGGGTGCCTGCAAACTGACACTGAACGTGAAGGAAGGTATCATTCAGGAAGCACTGGTAGAAACCATCGGATGTTCCGGTATGACTCACTCAGCAGCTATGGCTTCTGAAATTCTGCCCGGTCTGACCATCCTGGAAGCGCTTAACACTGACCTGGTTTGTGACGCAATCAACACTGCCATGAGAGAACTGTTCCTGCAGATCGTTTACGGTCGTTCACAGTCCGCTTTCTCAGAAGATGGTCTGGCAGTAGGTGCCGGTCTGGAAGATCTTGGTAAAGGTCTTCGTTCTCAGGTAGGTACCATGTACGGTACATTAAAGAAAGGTCCCCGTTACCTTGAAATGGCTGAAGGCTATGTAACAGGTATCGCACTGGACGAAGAAGATTTAATCATTGGCTATCAGTTTGTTAACCTTGGTAAGATGACAGACTTCATCAAGAAGGGTGACGATCCCAACACCGCTTGGGAAAAATCCAAAGGTCAGTACGGCCGTGTTGCAGATGCAGCAAAGATTATCGATCCCAGAACTGATGCAGTAATTAAATAATACGGAGGTAACTTAAGATGGCTTTATTTGAATCATATGAAAGAAGAATTGATAAAATCACTGAAGTATTAAACAGCTATGGTATTGCTTCTATCGAAGAAGCAGAAAAGATCACCAAGGATGCAGGTCTTGATGTTTACAACCTGATCAAAGGTATCCAGCCCATCTGTTTTGAAAATGCTTGCTGGGCTTACACAGTAGGTGCTGCAATCGCAATCAAGAAAAACTGCAGAAGAGCTGCAGATGCTGCTGCTGCAATCGGTGAAGGTCTTCAGGCTTTCTGTATCCCCGGTTCTGTAGCTGATACACGTAAGGTAGGTCTTGGCCATGGTAATCTTGGCAAGATGCTTCTGGAAGAAGAAACCGAATGTTTTGCATTTCTGGCAGGTCATGAATCTTTCGCAGCTGCAGAAGGTGCAATCGGTATCGCTGAAAAGGCTAACAAGGTTCGTAAGAAACCCCTTCGTGTTATCCTGAACGGTCTGGGCAAAGATGCTGCACAGATCATTTCCAGAATCAACGGCTTTACTTTCGTTGAAACAGAATACGATCCTTACACAGATACTGTTAAGGAAGTATATCGTAAATCCTACTCAGATGGCCTTCGTGCTAAGGTTAACTGCTACGGCGCTAACAGCGTTCCCGAAGGTGTTGCTATCATGCACAAGGAAGGTGTTGACGTTTCCATCACAGGTAACTCCACCAACCCCACAAGATTCCAGCATCCCGTTGCAGGTACTTACAAGAAAGAATGCAACGAACAGGGCAAGAAGTACTTCTCCGTTGCATCCGGCGGCGGCACAGGCCGTACACTGCATCCCGATAACATGGCAGCAGGTCCCGCTTCCTACGGTATGACAGATACATTAGGCCGTATGCATTCAGATGCTCAGTTTGCAGGTTCTTCATCTGTACCCGCTCATGTAGAAATGATGGGTCTGATCGGCGCAGGCAACAACCCCATGGTTGGTATGACTGTATCCACAGCTGTAGCAATCGAACTGGCTGCTTCAGAAGGCAAGTTCTAATTGAGGGATAATCAGTATTGATCTATTCAGGGAGGCTTACTCCATAACGGACGAAACCGTTTTATTATGGAGTGAGGCTCCTTTTTTGTTGTTGATGTGTTTATGCAGATAAAAAACCACCTGCAATGCGGGTGGTGGGAATTGTACAGAGGTTATTCGGATTCCGGCATAATAATGGAAGAATGGGAGTTGGAGAAAAGGATTGCATAACCGGAAGGAAAAAGATAAACTATAGATAGAAAAAACAGGTAATTCCTTTTACCTGTCTGAAAGATGCAGTGTATTGCAGGAATGGCAGAGCATTCCTGAACAGAAAGGAGAAATAATATGGCAGTTCCTACACCTCATATCAGCGCAGCAATGGGCGATTTTGCGAAAACAGTTTTAATGCCGGGGGATCCCCTTCGTGCAAAATATATTGCGGAAACCTATCTGGAAAATCCGAGACTGGTGACATCGGTCAGAAATATGCTGGGTTATACCGGTACGTATAAAGGCAAAGAAGTATCCGTTATGGGAAGCGGCATGGGTATTCCGTCCATGGGTATTTATTCCTATGAATTGTTCAACTTTTACGATGTGGATACCATTATCCGGATCGGTTCAGCCGGCGGTCTGCAGGATTCCGTAAAGGTAAAGGATATTGTAATCGGAATGGGTGCCTGCACCAATTCCAATTATGCGGAACAGTTTGGTCTGCCGGGTACTTTTGCCCCCATCGCGGATTATGGTCTGCTTCGCCGGGCAGTGGATATTGCAGAAAAACAGGGAAACCATGTGGTTGTCGGCAACCTTTTTTCCAGTGACAGTTTTTATAATGCCAATCCGGATGTGAATCAGAAATGGCGCGATATGGGTATTCTTGCCGTTGAAATGGAAGCAGCAGGTCTCTATATGAATGCAGCAAAAGCAGGAAAGAAAGCACTCTGCATCTGTACAATTTCCGATCATCTGTATACCGGTGAGGAACTGGATTCCCACGAAAGACAGGTTGGCTTTGGCAAAATGATGGAAATTGCCCTGGAGCTGGCAATCGGATAAACAGGAAAGGGTGAGTTCGGATTGAAAAAATATAATCGGATTTTTGTCGTGGTCATGGATTCTCTGGGTGTGGGCGCCATGGAGGATTCGGAACGGTTTGGAGATAATGGCGTGAATACACTGGGACACATTTCCCAGTCTGTGGATTCTTTTGTGATTCCCAACCTGCAGAAAATGGGAATGGCCAATCTGACACCTTTAAAACAGGTGGCTGCCGTACCGTCATCCCTGGGATACTATGGGAAACTGAAGGAAGCCAGCAATGGGAAAGATACCATGACCGGACATTGGGAAATGATGGGACTGAAAATAGACAAACCCTTCAAAACCTTTACTGATACCGGTTTTCCTCCGGAACTTGTGGCAGAGCTGGAAGCCCGGACCGGCAGAAAAGTCATCGGCAACAAAAGTGCCAGCGGGACAGCGATTCTGGATGAACTGGCAGAGGAAGAAATCGCAACCGGTCATATGATTGTTTATACATCCGCCGATTCGGTTCTGCAGATCTGCGGAAACGAAGAAACCTTCGGCCTGGATGAATTGTACCGCTGCTGTGAGATTGCCCGTGAAATCACCATGGAGGATGAATGGAAAGTGGGCCGTGTCATTGCAAGACCGTACGTGGGAAAGAAAAAAGGGGAGTTTAAACGAACCTCCAACCGTCATGATTATGCATTGAAGCCTTTTGGAAAAACAGCACTGGATGCACTGAAAGCAGCTGGTCTGGATGTAATTTCCATTGGCAAGATCCGAGATATCTTTGATGGGGAAGGAATTACCCGTGCATTGAAATCCCGGAGCTCGGTTCATGGAATGGAACAGACCATTGAAATGGCAAAGGAGACGTTCAAAGGACTTTGCTTTGTCAATCTGGTTGATTTCGATGCACTTTGGGGACATCGAAGAGATCCTCTGGGATATGCCAGGGAAATCGAAGCCTTTGATCAGAAGCTCGGTATTCTGTTAACCTGCTTAAAAGAAGACGATCTCCTGATCATAACGGCCGATCATGGCAATGATCCCACTTATACCGGTACGGACCATACCAGAGAAAAGGTTCCGTTTCTGGCGTATTCTCCTTCCATGAAAGGTCATGGGGAATTGCCGGAGGCAGATACCTTTGCAGTAATCGGTGCAACCATTGCAGATAATTTTGATGTGACCATGCCCGAGGGAACCATAGGCTGTTCGATTCTGGATCAGCTGAACTGATCATACAAAGAAAACGATTTTTTATGTTTTCTTCGTATGAAAAAATCTTTATTCGTCATACTAATCCTGACAGGAAAAACGGCTCTGCCGCAAAAAAGCCAGTGACAATCTATCCACCAAAAAGGTGCATCTGATTCTGCACCTGTGGTGGATATACTGGCTGACATCACATACAGCGCAGGAAAGGGAAGACAATGAAGATTTTATTTTATGATACGAAAAGTTATGACAGAGAGTCCTTTGAGAAAAAAATCGTGGATTATCCGGAACTGGAGATCG
>JBJELP010000024.1:0-4288 GCA_051879215.1 Lachnospiraceae bacterium | reverse complement strand
CACCGGTATGTACCTTCTTTGCAGCAATTCCTCCTGCAGTTGGTTACTCTGCCATGATGATCGTGTTCGCACTGATGCTTGCCCAGGGTATCAAAGAATTCAAAAAAGTTGAATTTACAAACCGTGAGGGCTTTATCATTGGCATTTCCTTTATGATCGGTGCCGGTATCATGTTTATTGATTCCTCTGCGTTCATGAATCTGCCTCAGATGCTCCGGTATATCGTATCCAACGGATTGATCATGGGTCTGATCATCGCAATCGTGCTTGAACATATTGTTTTGAGAATCAAAAGAAATACAAAATAAATAATATGTATAAAACAGATAGATATTAAGAAATAAACGTTTTTGTAAAAAGAACGTTTTGGCACTGATTGCATAGTAAAATCAACACATCAGTGTGTAAAAAGCCTTGCTATTTATATTTACATATGATAAAATCCACAAGAATGGCGAAATTGGTACTTTTTTATAGAAATTTTATAAAGTATTGATGTCGCACAAACACGAACACAAGGTAACTTATAATACATACTTTTGACAAGGAGAGAGAATTATGGCTATGGATTTAAAGCATGCCGCAGCGAGAAAATCTTTTGAGGTGGCTTTTACTGGAGTTTACAAATACATCAATAAAAACCGTGAAGAAAACCTGGTTAAATTAATGAATCTGGCTCAGAAGGTTGCAGGCAAGAACTTCCCACAGTATTTCTGGGACAATGCCAACGAAGTATTGAGCAATCCGGAAGAAAAATGGACACAGATGATCTACAATGCCCTTGAAAGATTACATCCAAATGTAATCAAACAGCATGTATTAAACATGGGCTTTGAGGCAGGTCTTACAGGATTCAAGAAAGTAAAGGAAAACCGTGAAAAATATGGATGTAACGTACCATGGGTTATTCTGATGGATCCTACAAGTGCATGTAACTTAAAATGCGTAGGCTGCTGGGCTGCTGAATATGGTCATCAGCTTCAGTTGAAAAATGAAGAGTTAGACAGAATCATCACAGAAGCAAAAGAATTAGGTATTCACTTCTTCGTATTAACAGGCGGTGAACCACTGGTAAGAAAGAAAGATGTCTTAATGCTTGCTGAAAAGCATAATGACTGTGCATTCCACATCTTCACAAACGGAACTCTGATCGATGAACCATTCTGTAAAGAAGTTCAGAGACTTGGAAATATTTCCTTCGCCCTTTCTATTGAAGGTTATGAGGAAACAAATGATGACAGACGTGGTGCAGGTGTATTCCAGTCTGTTATGCATGCGATGGACCTGATGAAAGAGCATGGTCTGTTATACGGAACATCTATCTGCTATACAAGCAAGAACTACAAGGTGGTTACATCTGATGAATTTTTACAGATGCTGGTTGATAAGGGAGCAATTCTTTCCTGGTTCTTCCACTACATGCCGGTTGGTAAGGATGCAAGCACAGAACTGCTTCTGACACCGGAACAGAGAGAGTATATGGTAAAACGTGTTCGTTTTATCCGCAGCAAAAAATGCCCGATCAAACTGTTCACTCTGGACTTCCAGAACGATGCTGAGTTCGTAGGCGGATGTATTGCAGGTGGTAAGAACTACTTACATATCAATCCAAATGGTGATGTGGAACCATGTGTATTCATCCACTACTCCAACATGAACATTAAGGAGCATTCTCTGTTAGAATGTCTGCAGTCCCCACTGTTCATGCAGTATCATCAGAACCAGCCGTTCAATGAGAACCAGTTACGTCCATGTCCAATGTTAGAGAATCCGGAAAAGATCAAGATGATGGTTGAAGCATCCGGTGCTCACTCAACAGATATGCAGGCAGTAGAAGAAGTTGACGATCTGATTGCAAAGACAATCCCATATGCTGAAAACTGGAAACCATCAGCAGACAGATTATGGAAAGAACGTCAGGACGAAGTTGCAGAAGCAAGACGTCTGCGCATGGAAAAATACGGTGAATAATCTGTAGATTTTCAGAATTAATAATAATTATAAAAGAACTCCTCGTTTCATTAAAAACGGGGAGTTTTTTTGGTCATATCAATTTCTGGCGTATTTGAAAAAATAGGATAAAATCAACCTATTTTCAAAAAACGTGGTAGTGTAAATTTACATTGCCGTTAAATAAAAATTAACTTGACAGATACCAAAAATTGAGCCATGCTAATAATAGTGTGATAATCGAAAGGCAGGTGTGGATCGTATGTTGACAATTTACAGAACAGATGACTGTGTCATTCATGAACTGGAAGAATTTCAGGATGGTGCATGGATCAATCTGACCAACCCTACGATGGAGGAGTGTCAGGAAGTCGCGGAAACTTTTGACATCGACATGGTGGACATCCGAGCCGCACTGGATGAAGAAGAAAGCTCCCGTATTGATCTGGAGGATGGATATACACTGATTCTTGTGGATATTCCCACCACAGAGCTTACGAAACACGATACAAAGACATATACAACCATTCCGCTTGGTATTATCCTTACTGCAACTAATCTGATTACAGTCTGCACAGAGGAAACACCGATCCTGCAGCATTTTATTCAGAGAAGGGTGCGGGAGTTCAGTACCAAAAAGAAAATGCGTTTTGTATATCAGATTCTTTTCCGTACAGCGGCGCTGTACCAGAGCAATCTGAGGATTATTGATAAAAAGAGAACAGAGATCGAGGAACGTGTTGGAGGAAGCACACAGGATGCAGATTTGATTGAGCTGCACGAACTGGAGTCCACACTGGTTTACTTTGCCACATCCTTAAGGGCCAATGCGGTGGTTCTGGAGCGACTGTCCCGCTATAAACGGCTGGAACAGTATCTGGAAGACAAGGAGCTGCTGGGTGATGTTATCGTCGAGAACCAGCAGGCCATCGAGATGACATCCATTTACCGTGATATCATAAACGGTACACGAGAACTGATGTCCTCAGTAATCGACAACCGCCTGAACAACCTGATGAAATTCCTTACCTGTATCACAATCGTCATGGCCATTCCCACCATCATCTCAGGTGTGTATGGTATGAATGTGAACGCAGAGGGAATGCCGCTGGCAGCATCGCCCTATGGATTTGCAATTATCTGTATTGCGATTCTGGTGACCTGTATCATCGTGCTGCTGGTAATGAAAAAGAAAAAAATGTTATAATATGAAAACGCAGTATTTCCCGGTCCGTTTCTTCAAAAGATGTTTGTGAAGAAAGGTGCCGGGGAATATTTTATTGTATAGGAACGACAGTTCCATTCGATAGGAGAAATGATCATGGAAAAAGAAAAGGTTCTGTTCTGGACACCGGAAGCGGAACAATATAATGAATGTCTCCGGAGAATTCTTGACATTGGAGAAATGATGCTGGATGCCGGAGGAGAAGTAAGCCGGGTGGAAGATTCCCTGGAGAGACTGGGGGTGGCATATGGCGGAGAGAGTGTCAGTGTGTTTGTGATTACGACACATATTATGATGACCGTGAGATTTCCGGGAGGAATTGAGCTGACCCAGACCCGGGCCATACCAAATGGCACCCATATGGATTTTACCAGACTGGAAGATTTGAATGAATTGAGCAGACAGTGCTGCAAAACGCCCCTTTCACCGAAACAGCTGGATATCAGACTGAAAGAGCTGGAGCAGAACACGGCAAATACGGTGATATTTTATTTGTCCGGAATGTTGTCTGCCGGTGTGTTTGCCGTGTTTTTCGGAGGAACCGTCTGGGACGGACTTCTTGCAGCAGGATTTGCATGGATCATCTGTTTCATGCAGAGAAAGCTGACAGGCATCTGTCCAAACAATATGATCTTCTGTCTGATCTGTTCGCTGGTGATCGGCCTGGGAATAGGTGCTATAAGTCGATTCGTTCCGGTGCTCAATGCAGATAAGATTATGATTGGGGATATCATGCTGCTGATTCCGGGGCTTGGTATCACAAATGCAGTGCGGGATGTGTTTGCGGGAGACACCATATCCGGAATGCTGCGGCTGGTGGAGTCGGTGCTCTGGACAGGAGCGCTGGCAGCAGGATTTATGATTTCTATGGGACTGATAGGAGGGTGATACGATGATGACAATACAGTTACTGATGGCATTTCTTGGTACCGTAGGATTCTCCCTTCGTTTCCATTTGAGAAAGGCATTGATTCTTCCCGCCTCCATTGGGGGCCTCATGGGCTGGGCGTTGTATCTGCTCTTTTTTCAGGTACTTGTCAATGGTGTTTTTATTTCCTGCCTCATTGCGTCTATCTGTGTGGCGCTATACGCAGAGATCCTGGCCAGAGTGCT
>JBJELP010000023.1:0-4334 GCA_051879215.1 Lachnospiraceae bacterium | reverse complement strand
AATCGACTCAAACATATTGTACCACAGAAACATTAAAAGAAGATTAGAATACTGTTCCGTCAACGATTTTTCCTGTATGCCGGTTCTATCCTGATGTATTTGCTTTAATGATTTTAAGTGTTAAATTTCTTCATTGACATTCCTTACCTCCTATGCTAAATTTTTTACAGAAAAATGAAAAAATATCAATAAGACAGTCCATGCTTACAGAAAGGATCATCGAATATGGATACAAGAATTTCAGGAACAACAAGATTACTGGGGGTGATCGGTACACCTATCAAACATACCGGATCACCTATCATATATAATTACTGTTTTGACTATTATGGCATCGATTGTGCATATCTCGCCTTTGAGTGCGATGTACCCGATGTAAAAGCAACCATTGATGCCATACGCCGGCTGAATATGCGCGGAGCTAATGTTACCATGCCCTGCAAGCAGGAAGTTGCAAAAAACATGGACAGACTTTCTCCTGCTGCCCGATTTATAGGAGCTGTCAACACGATTGTGAATGACAACGGTGTCCTCACCGGACATATTACAGATGGTATGGGGGTTGTCCTCGACCTGAAAGACCATAATATTTCCATTGTGGATAAGGATATTGTGCTGCTGGGTGCAGGCGGCGCAGCCACTGCAATTATGGTTCAATGTGCCCTGGATGGGGCTAGATCCATTACGGTATTTAACCGAAACCAGAAGAATCTGGACGCAGTAAAAAAAATCGGAGAAACCATGGCTGCAGATGGAGTAGCATGTAAGATGGAATTTTATCCACTGTCGGAATCTAAACTCATGCATGAAAAAATCCGCAGCTGCGACATTCTGATCAACGGAACCTCCGTTGGTATGCGTCCCGCCCATGAAGGAGAATCGCTGGTAACCGATCCGTCTGTATTCCATGAATCCATGGTTGTATATGATGTGATTTATAATCCGCCTGTTACAAAACTGATGGAAGATGCCCTTGCCAATGGCTGCAGAAAAGAGAATGTCATCGGCGGCAAGGGAATGTTATTGTGGCAGGGAGCAGGTGCATTCAAACTGTACACCGGGCTGGATATGCCTGCACAGGAATTAAAAGCATTTCTTGCGAAACGTGAACAGGAAGGCTATAAAAAATTAACTGCAGTTGCAGAAAATGTGCCATACTAATATGCCTCACTTTCATTGACAAACTATTTCATGCAGGACAAATTTTCAGTCTGCAAGGCAAAAAAAAGAATCATACTGACTCCTGTAATACTATATAAAAAATATAGATAAAGCCCGTATTCTGCATATAAAATGCAGAATACGGGCTGTTTTCAACACTTTCAATTACAGCTTAAATATGGATATCAAGGCAAAAATATGAAATACAGGACCTTTTTTACTCTTGTATCAGATAAGCATTATAGATGTCTTCAGAAATATTTTCTCTGATGGATTCATATACTCCCTGTGAATGCTCCCTGATTTCATTTCTTACCTCATCAGACAGAAGAATGATTTTCGTTCCGCTTTCTTCAATGACAGCGATACGATCCGCAATTCGCTGGTCCGATTGTTCACGGGCATATTCCGTTGCTGTCTGAGCGGCATTAGTCATGATTTCCTGTTCTTCTTCGGAAAGATTTTGGAAGAATTCGTCATTTACGATCAGAGAGATCAGATGAGGAAGGTGGTTCGTCTCCACAATATAATCCTGCTGTTCATAAAGTTTGTTGGATACAATGACTTCGTAGGGATTTTCCTGTGCATCAATGGTATGCTGCTGGAGTCCGATGTAGACTTCGCTGAAGCTCATAGGTGCCGGATTGGCATCAATACTCTTCCAAAATGACAGATGATAGCTGTTTTCCATTGTTCGTATTTTCTGACCTTTAAAATCAGAAAATACAGAAACCGCTTTGTTGGTACTCATGACGCGGAACCCCTGATCTGCCATACCAAGAAGGTGATATCCGCCTTTGGTGTAAACTTCACTGATCAAACGGTAAAATTCCGGATTATCGATGGTTTCCCGACATTCGTCCAGGGTGTCAAATACACAAGGCAGATCAAATACTGCAAGATCAGGCATGAAAGTAACCTGAGGGGCCGTGTTTTGTACAATGAAGGGAATATCTCCATCTGCACATGTTTCCAGCAGATCACGGTCGCCGCCCAAAGTGGAGTTTGCATACACCTGAATCGCCATCTTTCCATTGCTGAGACGGGAAACTTCATCGGCAAATTTTTCAGCAAACATCTGCGTAACCGTATCCTCCGGACTGGCTGTTGCAAGAGGCCATGCATAACGCTGTACACCGTCTTCTCCCCGGTTACTGCAGCCTGTAAAAGCAAATGCAGAAACACTACTCATAATGAAGAGTCCAACGGAGAAAAGACGTCTTTTTATTTTACTGAACTTCATGGTAACCTCCTATAATAATGCCATGGAAACAGCCGGTATAAACGTAATCAGAAGCAACGCAGCCAAAAAGTAAGCGATCATTGGCATGGCCTTTTTCGCAATGTTCATAACCGGTACATCTGTAAGGGAGCTGGCAACAAAAAGATTGACTCCGATTGGAGGAGTTACAAATCCAATGGCAAGGTTTACAACCATGATCACACCAAACTGAATCGGATCCATACCAAGGTTTGTCACAATCGGAAGCAGAATCGGTGTCAGAATCAGGATCGCAGGCGTTGTATCCATGACCATGCCCACAATCAAAAGGAATACATTGATCACCAGAAGAATCAGCACAGGGCTTTGAAAGTTACTGCTGATAAACTCACTGACTGTCTGAGGAACTTGCATGAGAGTCAGAACTCTGGAAAAGGCAGTGGAAGTCGCCAGAATGAAAAGAATCGGTGTAAATGTCCGAATTGCTTCTCTTAAAATTCCCCAAATATCTTTTATCTGAATACTTTTATATACAAACAGGCTGATGATCAAGGCATAAAATACAGAAATAACAGCTGCCTCTGTCGGTGAAGCAATTCCACTGTAAATGCATCCCAGAATGATAACCGGGCTTAAAATTGCAAAAAAGCTCTCCTTTATTACTTTGAAAAATCCTTTTTCATGCAGCTTTTTTACTTCTGCATGGATCTTCTCTTTATCTTCTCCATGGCGTTTGCAGTAATAGATCGCGTAGAACATAAGGAGACTGCCAATCATAAGACCGGGAATGATGCCTGCAAGAAACAGATCACTGACTGATGCCCCGGATGCCATACCATACATGATAAATGGAATGCTTGGCGGAATGATTACACCCAGACCTCCTGCAACAGCAACAATTGCCGTGGTAAAAGTAAGGTCATAGCCCAGACCCGTCAGAATCGGAATGGTCATACTTCCCACAGCTGCCACTGTGGCAGGAGCAGAACCGGAGATCGCGCCGTAAAAGAGGCATGTTACAATAACTGCACAGGGCATACCGGCAGTCAGATTGCCGAGAAAAAACGCAAAAACATCAAACAGTTTTCTGGAAATACCGCCTTTTGCCATAATGATCCCTGACAGGACAAACATGGGAACTGCCAGCAGCGGAAAAGAATCCAGACCGCCAAACATTGCACGGATCAGATATTTTGCACCGACGGTAAAAGACGGATCAAAAACAGACGGAAGGACTGATGTGATTCCAAGTGTAATGGAAACAGGAATTGCAATGATCAGACCGACCACAAAAATAATAAATAATAAAGCGACGGGCATTACAAAACCTCCTTCTCTGAATGATTCCTATCAGCATCTGTATTGGCCTCAATAAATGATTCTGTGGTATTTCTTTCCGGATGTGCAGGGTCAAATACATTCTCCCCCCGGGCAACCCGGAATTCGATAACCCAGCGCTGCAGAATACGAAATGCAACCAGAATAAAAGAAACAAGAGGTGCTGCCTGAATGTAATACATGGGAATACTGCAGGCAGGGGAAACCTGTCCGCTTTTTACAGCAGACATCATGTAAGAAAAAGCAAATGGAATCATATAGATAAAGAATATCAGCTCGAAGGTGTGATTAATTACTTTGAATATCGCTTTTCCGCGACGCGGAAAAATGGCAACAAATTGTTCAATTTTAATGGACAGGCATTTTTTGCTGCAATAACTGACGCTGAGAAATCCGCACCAGATAAACAAATAACGTGTCAGTTCTTCAGACCAGGATAAAGACATACCCAGTGCATAACGGCAGAAAACCTGTATGCCCATAATGAGTGTCATGCCGATCAGAAGCAGTATCAGAATAAATTCTTCCAGATTTTCATCCATCCAGTGAAGTGCCTTTTTCATTTTTATAATCTGCCTTTCTGCGAAAGGCATCAATGTATCATGAAACATGT
>JBJELP010000022.1:0-4380 GCA_051879215.1 Lachnospiraceae bacterium | reverse complement strand
AAGAAGGCACTTTTTACGATAAACAGACCAGAGATGAGTTACATTTGGAATCTATATTAAAATTTATCGATATTAATCCAGGAATGAGAATTCTTGATTTGGGATGTGGAACGGGATATCTGACCTTCCCTATGGCGCTGAGGAATGCAAATGTATCTGTAGTTGGATTAGATATTGTTGCAAATACAATTATTCGAAACGCAGAACAGGCGAAGAATCAGGGACTTTCAAATATACAGTTTGTCTCTTATGACGGGGAACATTTCCCTTTTGAGGATGAAGCATTTGATCTGGTTGTTACAAGATATGCACTTCATCATTTTCCGGAAATCGAAAAGAGTCTTATGGAAGTTTCCAGAGTATTAAAGCCGTGCGGAAGATTATTTATCTCAGATCCAAGGCCGAATGAATGTGATACCACAAGATTCGTTGATGATTATATGCAGCTGAAAAAAGATGGACATATCAAGTTTTATACAAAGGATGAATGGATAGAAATATGTGACAAATGCGGAATGAAGATTCTCAAGTCGTTTGATTCCCATATTCATTTCCCTAAGAAGAAAGCAACAGCCAATGGATTTGAGGAAGTAATCGCAAAACATGATAAAAGTATCATAGATAGTTACAAACTGGAAATAACCGGGGATGAAATCTGGGTAACAGAAGAGGTAAATAATATTTTGTTTATGAAGCAGTGATGTTTTATTGGTTTAAAATCGAATTGATGAGTGAAATGATAATGTGCAAATTGAAAAACAGCAGGAATGTATTGGAAATTATGACAGATCTCAGGATGTAAATGAACGATGAAAATAAGAATTAAGGAATTGAAAAAAATAGAAAAAGCATTGCCATTGGTATGGGACGTGTTTTGCGAATTTGAGGCAGTTAATTATCCTGATTCTGGAAAGCAGGCGTTTTGGGATGCAATTCACGCGGAGGAGTATATTCAGACGCTTCATGCATATGGCGCATATGATGATGGAAAGCTGATTGGTATTATTGCTACCAGAAATGAAGGAAAACATATTGCGCTCTTTTTTGTGGACGGAAATTATCATGGAAAAGGTGTGGGAAGCAAATTGTGGAATGCTGTCTTGAGAGATAACATTTTTACTGAGATAACCGTTAATTCTTCTGTTTATGCTGTAGAAGTATATAAGAAACTTGGATTTGAGCAGATGGATCATATATGTGAAAGTGATGGAATCCAATACGTGCCGATGAAGTATAACATGATTATTCAGGAAGATTGCACCTGTAAAAAAGTTAGGAAAAGCGATTTTCAATAAATTAAGTGGAGATAATGAAATTAAGGAATTCTTCTCCTGTAGAGACTGAATACTGGAAAGAGAAAGGATGGCTTAATGGAAAAAAGCCGTGGAAGGCGTGATAACAGAATGATTACCAGAACAGGAGGAAAAAACATTCAGAAAACAGATAGGACAAAAATGGCCGGTCTGCTTTCCGGTCCGGTACATAAAGACAAATTTCAATTTGTCGAACAGTTGCTTTTTACAAGCAACTGTTCTTTTTTTTGTTTGACTTATTGAATTAGCAACCATCTCATATCACAGTTCGCTGCCGCAGATGCCTCGATTGGAGATGGCATCCAGCCAGAAATACAGGTTGTCGGTTTCATACACCTGAATCATATCCGCAAGATCTGCATGTTTAGGACAGATTTTGGAAAACAGATTTTCCTGTTTGCGGAACAGGTCCGGATTCCAGATATGGGTTCGCTTATCCCCATAAATGGCACCGTAGAGAATTCTGGCTTCTACCAGATCCTGGAACATATGGCTGCCATAGCTGAGTTCCGGCATATACCCGGCCCGATTGTCAGATACCTCACAGACTGCGGAGAAGTTGGAGATACTGCGGAAGGTTACGGGAACGCCCAGTTCAGGAGATGAGGTTCCCAATCTGCCGGGAGTCATCAGCAGCAGATTTTTTCCGGTTCCCCTGTAGAAATCGTTGATGGTTTCGACTGCCTGCACCGTCCTGTATTTTTGCTTATAAGGGAAGTTATAGTAGAGGACAGGATCAACCTGTACTACCACGTCCATTTTCCGCTTGCCGGAAGCTCCCATAACGGCGTTCGAAATATCGAAGAACACCTGCTGAAGCTTCAGTGTGTTCAGATCCACAGCTTCGCCGGGCTGGTTCTGGTACAGGGGTCTGCACTGGAGCAGGTTCACCACAAAATCCCCGTCCGGAGCCAGGTTCACCGCGAATTCAATATCCACCGGATTCTGGTATACCCGTTCCAGAGTTTTGAGAATTTTCTGCATCAGATTGGTGAAGCACCGGGTTTCCAGAAGCTTCTGGCAGCTGACGAACCACACTTCCCGGTATCTGCCCACTTCTCTCAGCCGGGATTCCGCCTCGTAGTCCCGTTCCAGTACCATTTTTTTGTACCACAGTGGAAGATGGGGCAGGAGAGAATCCAGAGGCAGCTCTGTCAGCTGGTTGCTGCCGCAGTCCAGAAGATCGATATTCCTCTGGGAAAATTTATGCTTCTGTTCCACGGTGGTCAGCATGGTCACACCGGGACGATCCAGATTTGCAAGTCTTGGATAATCCTCTGTGGTCCGGTCAACCGCTTTGGTTCCCAGTCCCATAACGATGCGAAGCATTCCGGCTCCGGGATCCATATCCGGCATCCACTGGTAAGCACTGTGACTGTAGCCTACACCCGCCGCGCAGGGCATGAAGAATTGTCCATAATGGGAGCCGGAAACACGCTGAACCAGAATTGCCATCTGTTCGTCCTTTTTATCCAATCCGCGCATCCGCCGGTATTCCAGGGCAGAAGGATCCATGGTGCTGGCGTACACCTGTCGGATGGCCTGCTCGAAAGCTTCCAGACGCTGTTCCGGACTTCCCTGATTCACACAGAAAACGGAATCGTACTTTCCGGCAAAGGCATTTCCGAAGCCATCTTCCAGAAAGCTGGAAGAACGGACAATAAATGGATTCTGACCAAAATACTCCAGCACATCCACAAACCGTTCCCGGATTTTTGCCGGGAATACACCGTGAAGCAGGCACTCCTGCAGTTCGCCTGCGGCATCCATATAGCCCTCGGCAGATCGCTGGCGGATGCGCAGTTTCCAGGCATCGTTGGACACGATATAGGTGTAGAACACATCCGAGCCGATGAAAAAGGAATCGTGGGGTTCATCATGCTCGGCATACTCCGGAAGCTCCGTTTCTGCGATTTTTCGCGCCAGGAGCATTCCGCAGGCCTTTCCGCCGATGGCACCGCTCCCTATCATCCGCTCCCGCAGAGTGAAATAATCTTCCGGACGGAAGTAATCCTCCACCAGGGTTTTCATTCGACTGTCCTTTGTCATGGTGCTGCGGATAATCTGTTCCTGGGTTTCCTTTGAAAAAATGCCCTGAGAAAACTGCATTTTTGCCAGGGAGAAAAACCGATCGTAACTGTCAAAATTCTGATCCTGTCCTGTCTGGGCGAATTTTTGCTGAATCTGATAGAATCTGCTCATCCCAACGCCATCGGATACCACGGAAAATTCCTGGGTATCCATCCGCATACGGTGAGGGAGGAACATCTTTTCCGAGTATCGGTTCCACACCTTCATAGGGTGCAGATACAGATGTTTTTCACCGGAATAGACGTTCAGCAGCAGCTGCGTGGTGTCCCGGATTCTGGCTACAGTGTCAAAGGAATGTCTTCCCCGGATTAAGGGAAAATAGGCCACGGTGTCCAGTTCAAACAGATATGGACATGTCACCCGGAAAAAGTTGCCCATCATGAGGTCTGTATACCAGACGGACTGTAATTCGGACAGACAGTCAAACACATAAAAGGCATCCCTGCCCTGTCTGGTGATTTCTTCGTGAATGGCCACAGTAAAAGGCTCAAAACCCTCATCCGGGTTGAACCGGCATACCTGAATGCCGCTCAGATCGTGGAGCACCGGTTCATGCTGGGCAAAACGAATGTAAATCACATTCCTTCCGTCGGCAACTGCCTGACGGGCAAACGGTTCTGCAAAGGTGCGGAACTCCTCCAGATCTGAAATCTGCCAGACCACATTGTCGCCGAGACGGATATGGTCCAGCGCTTCATCCAGACCGGAAATGCCGCTTTGTATTTTGTCAAAAGCACTCATTGTAAAATCTCCTTCAAAAAAAGCAGGGCAATGAAGCCATAAAGCCTCATTGCCCTGCTGGTGATAATTTTATGATAACATAATCGATTCCTGAAATCAAGGAGTGTTTCCTGTTACACCTGGGGTGTTTCAGGAAGCAGATTGCAGTGCACAGCCACATCGCTTTTGAAAGACACTATTTGCTAACTTCCCATGTTTTTCCTACTCAATCCAAAACGCGCCATCAATCACTTGC
>JBJELP010000021.1:0-4395 GCA_051879215.1 Lachnospiraceae bacterium | reverse complement strand
GTACCGGTTTCTCTGGTTTTGCCTGCGGACGGAAGAAGTCCGTCGATCAGTTCCATATCCGGGTGTCCAAAGGAATAACGGTCTTCATAAATACACCCATCTTTATAGACTGTAACCTCCATCCACTCAGAAAGTGCATTAACAACCGAAGAACCGACACCGTGGAGACCACCTGATACTTTATATGTGGTATTGTCAAATTTGCCGCCGGCATGGAGGGTGGTAAAAATCACCCGTTCCGCTGATACACCTTTCTGATGCATGTCCACAGGAATTCCCCTTCCGTTGTCTTTTACGGAAACGGATCCATCCTTCTCCATGGTCACTTCGATTCGATCGCAGAAACCTGCCAGATGCTCATCCACTGCGTTATCTACTATTTCATAAACCAGATGATTCAGGCCTCGGCTTCCGGTACTGCCAATATACATACCAGGCCTTTTGCGAACTGCTTCCAGGCCCTCCAGAACCGTTATCGAATCTGCATTATACTGATTCATAATGAAAAACTCCTTCCTGAACTATCTTTTCAGACAGCTTTCTGTCTGCTGAACTACTTTTGCCTTTGCAAAAAGAAAAATATGTTTTATACTGATATATACTTCTAACGAATAAAACAGATGTGGCCGGATCGGCTGCATCCGAAAGGAACCCGTATGTCAAAAGACAATTTCACCTTAACTACTCAAAAAAACGGCCGCACCATGGAATGGATTACCATCATAGAAGATGGGATTCCGGTATGGGTCAGAAAAAACAGCATAAAAAAACATGAACTGATGAAAAAGCTGGAACAGCTGATTCATCAGGCCATGGAACTGGAAGACGACGAACCCGTCATCGAACTTCTCTGTACCACAGGAGAACGTTATCAGATCAGTTACTTTCACTACGCATCCCTCTATCTGTGTGAAGAGCTGGAAGGCAGATACTCCACGCTGTCCACGCTGATGGATGCACTTTGGGAGCTGCCCGGTATGGAAAGCGCTGAAAACTGTCATCTCGTATAATACCTGCGGACAATACTAACATATTTTATTTTTTTTGGCAATTACTTTTTTCGAATATATGTTTGCTCTTTAAATGAAACCGGCTGACATTCCGGAAAATGCCATAATTGCCAGACGCCAGATTCCTTCTTCAATCAACGTATAGAAAGCATTGATCGGTGCATCCAGCACGCCTGCATACAGGCAGACCATCAACGCAATCATAAAATATCGTTCATACCGATAAAACCACTCCTGTGCCTTCGAAGAAAGAAATGGAATCAGAATCTTTGATCCATCCAGCGGCGGAATGGGAATCAGGTTAAATACAGCCAGATTGATGCTGAGCACGGAAAAATAATACAATATCGTATAAATCGTATTGACTGCATTTCCTGCTGCCAGAATCCCCCCTCTTACTGCCATTTCCATCCATACCATTACAAAAATACTGATCCCACCGGTCAGTATATTCATCAGAGGACCTGCCAGACTGGTCAGAATAATCCCCAGCTTTTTATTTTTATAATACCAGGGATTGATCGGCACCGGTTTGGCCCATCCCATGTGAAACAGCAGCATGCAGACTGCTCCCAGCGGATCCAGATGGGATAATGGATTCAAAGTCAGTCTTCCCGCATTTTTCGCAGTGAGATCCCCCAGTTTCCAGGATACAAATCCATGGGCAAACTCATGCAATGTTATGGCAAATAATATTCCCGGTATCAGGTATAAATAAAACATCCGATCATCGTCCTTTCTTTTCCGCCTGAAATCATACAAATCCCTGTACAGACGGCATTATCAAAAATATTAGACGCCAATTTCCCTTTTGTCAATGTAAATTCATTTAATTTTTTCTCCTTGTCCGAAAGACCGCTTTTCAGTATAATGATATCAGGATTTCGAGAACGTGAACCCCACAGCAATCCATTTGCTTTCAAATCGTTCAATAAAAAAAACATATATATCAAGGAGGTTTTCTATGTCAACCTATCAGTTATCCAATGACAAACTGACCATTGCTGTCAACAGCCATGGTGCAGAATTGTGCAAAGTAACCGGTGCAGACGGCACCGAATATCTGTGGCATGCAGATCCCGCCTACTGGAAACGCTTTTCCCCTGTTCTGTTTCCTGTTGTAGGCAATTACACCCACAAAGCATATAAATATGCAGATCAGACCTGGCCCATGGGACAGCACGGCTTTGCAAGAGACACCGAATTTGAATTTACCGCACAGACGGAACATTCCCTTTCCTTCACCCTTCATTCCAATGAAGAAACGAGAAAACTGTATCCCATGGATTTTATTCTGGAGATCACCTATACCCTGGAAGAGAATCAGATTACAGTTGACTGGAATGTTTCGAACCCCGGAACAAAGGATCTGCATTTTTCCATTGGAGCCCATCCGGCTTTCAATTGCCCCATAAATGGAATCGGTGTCCAGACAGACTATACCCTTGATCTGCATACCGATGCGCCTGAACTTACCTGCGGCGTACTTGGCAGAGAAGGAACCCTGACAGATGTTTCCGCTGTATATCCCCTGACTGACGGAAAACTGTCTCTTACAGAGCATATATTCGATAAAGATGCTTTGATTGTGGAACATACTGATATCAGCAAAATGTCCCTTTGTCTGCCGGACGGCAGCCCTTATGTAACGGTAGATTTCCAGGCTCCTCTTTTCGGAATCTGGTCACCGGTCGGCAAACACGCCCCCTTTGTCTGCCTGGAACCCTGGTACGGACGTTCTGATCGGGAAACCTTTGAAGGAACCGTTGATCAGAGAGAATACGGCACCACATTGAAACCGGGAGAGTCTTTCCATGCTTCATACTGCATGTCATTCCTCCCTGTAAAATAAAGGCTGCCGACCTGATAGAATCATGTGATGTGTATTTGTTGGAAAACAACGATTATCCATTCGCATTTCTGCTCATTCTGCGGTACATAATAAACGGGGTCATCGCTTCCTGCGATAACCCCGCTTTTTTCATATCAGCTGAATCCATTCACCGGATCAGAACCTATCTTTCACCGCGTTCAGCCATTTCCTTTTCCTGTGCTTCAATCATTTTACGAACCATATGACCGCCAACGGAACCGTTCTGATAAGAAGTCAGGTTACCATTGTATCCATCCTTTGATAAGGGAACACCCAGCTCATCTGCAACTTCCATTTTGAATCGGTTCATGGCTTCCTTTGCTTCGGGAACTTCGATACGATTGGAATTATTGCTGTTCATACTCTTTTCCTCCTTAAATTGGTCTGTAGTTGATCGCTACACTGTTATTATGGCTATTCGGAAAAAGAATACACTGGCAAGTTATGGTTCACAATTTGAATTTTCAAAATGAAATTATTTTTCCATTGCATCCACACGAATGGTAATGGATTTTTTATGAGCCATCAGACCTTCTGTATCTGCAAGGCAGATTGCTGTTTTTGCCATATTGCGGCACCCTTCTTCGGTAATATGCTGTACAAATGATGTTTTAATAAAAGAGCCTACCCAGACACCATTGGAATATCTGGCTGTACGCATGGTGGGAAGGGTATGATTGGTTCCGGAACAGTAGTCACCGAAGGTTACCGGCGTATAATGTCCCACAAATAAGGAGCCATAGTGAAGAAGTGCATTGCTGACCTCTTCCTCGATTTCAGGTTTTACCTGTACTTCCAGATGTTCCGGTGCCATTTCGTTGGCCAGAGCAATCGCTTCTTCCATATCATCGGCAATAAAAAGCATCCCGTTGTCTTCCCATGATTTCAATGCCAGATCGCCTGTGGGAAGCTCTGCTGCAATCTCATTCACCCGTTTCAGTGTTTTTTCAGCCAGTTCCATGCTGGTTGTAACCAATGTTGCTCTGGCATTGGGGTCATGCTCACTCTGTGCCAGAATATCAATGGCTGTAAAATCCGGATTGGCACTTTCATCTGCAAGAATCAGAACTTCACTGGGACCTGCCAGACTGTCAATTCCGACCTCACCCAGAACCTGACGCTTTGCTTCTGTTACAAAACGGTTTCCGGGTCCGCAGATCATATCTACTTTTTTGATGGTCTCTGTGCCATAAGTAAATGCTGCAATGGCCTGTGCACCGCCCACACAGTAAATTTCATCCACACCTGCCAGATCCATTGCCACCAGAACTGCGGGGTGAATGGTTCCTGTCACCTTTGATGCGGGGCTGCATGCTGCAATCCGCTTTACACCTGCCACTCTTGCCGGAATCGCCAGCATCAGCGCCGTACTGGGCAGAGGATAGCGGCCGCCGGGAACATAACAGCCCACGGAGTCAACAGGCACAAGTCGGTGGCTTAACCGAACACCCGGAATCGGGGTGTCTGTGTCCAGATTTTTCATGGTTTCCAGCTGTTTTTCCGCATAAAATC
>JBJELP010000020.1:0-4414 GCA_051879215.1 Lachnospiraceae bacterium | reverse complement strand
ATTTGGGAGCCAGATCTCCCAGACGATCTCTGCCTGCTGTCTGTTTTTTAGCCATAATGAATTCCCCTTTCTGTTTTCTGCTTATTTTTTCATAATTATAAATCAAAACGAGACCCCTGCAGAAGTCTCGTTTTGTTATGCAGTGTATACCTGAAGGTGTTTACTGATATAAAAAGCTGATGTCAGTAATACGGTTACCCACAGGATTCCTTAATGCGAAAACAGCCATCCCATGATATTTTCATCATAAGCAAAGAGACCGCCTCCGCTATGCTCACTGGTCATGTTTCTTTCAGTAAAATAATCGTGTTCTTTAATATCCAGAACCAGCAGCCTGTCAATTTCTTCTTCTGAAAGTCCCTGTTTCACATACAGATTATGGAGGATATCATATGCTTCCCGGGTCGGTTCAGGGCCATAGTATTCATCGTTTCCTCCTATGACAAAATAAACAGGCAGACGCTGTGCTGCTACCGGTTCATATGCCCCATCCCATTGGGAGCTGACCTGCAGATATGCAGTAAACAGATCGGGACGTTTTCCCACGACCTGTGACATAGTCTCACCACCTCCGGAAAATCCGCTGCCATATACCTTCGAAGGATCAATATTATACTGTTCCAAAAAATATTCCACCAGGACAATGGTCTGGCTGGCGGAGGTTTCTCCCCAGTCATTAAGCTGCGGTGCAGCTATAATCATTTCATTGTTATATTTCTGTGCCTCAAAACCGAATGCTTCGGCCTTTATGTTGGAAGCAACCCCCTGAAAGTAAAGACCTTCATATCCCGGAAGAGTAACATACAGAGCATAGGGACTGGTGCCGTCATAACTTTCCGGAATATATATATTGTAGTGAATATCTCCTTCACTGGTGGAATGAAATACATTATCAACAATAAAACCATGGTATTCTTCTGTGCCCGGCGTAACATGGCCTGAGGCACTTTGAACTGAATGATGATCCGTCATTTCCGCTTCGGATTTCGTTCCTGCTCTGCTGACCTGCTCCAGCACATGGATTCGTTCCAGCCACGCAGCCACATCCTCCAGATCAGAATTGTGGATACGGTAACCTTCCAGAACGTCTGCTCCTGCGGAAATCTTCCGGATATAATCCATACTGACATCAATGTCATTGTCTGCACTGGTGCAGAACGGAACAATCGTCTTTCCTGTCAAATCATAGCTTTCCAGAAAACTTCCCACTGCCATGGGTGTATTAAACCACCAGATCGGATAGCCTACATAAATCACGTCATAATCATCCAGATTTTCCGGCTGTGCTGCCAGTCCCGGCCGCAGATCCAGTTTTTCCTCAATCCATGCGGTCGCAGCCGTCCCCCAGAATGCCTTTCGATAATACTTCTCAGTCCGGATCTGATATAAGTCCGCTCCGGTAAGTTCCTGAATCATTTTTGCTGCAGCTTCGGTGTCGCTGCCATCCATAACCTGATTGGAATTGGGCGTTGCAGAAGTCATGGCATCAACTGTATCGGGAACTTCACCAATTCTTGAAAAATACACGATCAGAGAACGGGTTCCGTAATCTCCGGCAACCACTTCACTGCTGACACCCGTAATTTTTCCGCCCATAAATAAATACCAGAAAGCAGTTCCGGATAACAGCATCAGTAAAATCATTAAGAAAAGCGGCCATTTTTTTCTTTTCTTCATCCTGTTCTTTTCCTCTTCTTTACAGTCCCAGATTCTCTACCCAGGATTTCACATCTTCTTCTGAGACACCGGAACGGAAACGATAGCCTTTCAGCCAGCTGCCGGTTCCTGCGGCTTCAGCTAACAGTTCCCCGCTTTCCCCCAGTCCGGAAGAGGTAGATGTACAGAACGGAATGACTGTCTTTCCGGTGAAATCATTGGCTGCAATGAATCCGTCAACCGGCCATGCTGCAATGCCCCACCAGATGGGATAACCGATAAAGACAGTATCATAGGCTTCCCAGTCAGATACCGTTGATTTCACAAGCGGGACAACCCTTTCATTGGGATTATCATGTTCCCGTGAAACCCGGCTGTCCTGATTTCTCCAGTTCAGATCATCGGAAGTATACGGCTCTTCCGGAATCAGTTCAAACAGATCCGCTCCGGCTGCCACTGCAATGTATTCTGCAGCTTCCTTAGTATTTCCCGTTGCAGAATAGTAGACAACCAGTGCCTTTCTTTCCTGTACTGCAGATTCTGCATTCGTCTCTTCTGTCGGAATCCCGGTGCTTTCTCCGGAAAACTGCGATTCGGTCTCTGATGTGCTTTCCGGTGCAGTACTTTCCTCCGCAGGCTGCGAGGTCTGTTCCCCGTTCTGGTTATTCTGACTGCCGCAGGCTGCAATGTTTAATACAAGCATAAGGCTTAATAATAAAGTAATCAGTTTTTTCATGGCAAGTTCTCCTTTCCTGATTGGTCTTTTCTATAAAAGTGCTTACTGTTCACCAAATACATCCGTCAGAAAGCCGTCATAGGCGTCAAACCAGTCCTCTCGATAGCCAAAACCGTGGGGACGGCCATCCAGCTGTAATCTCTCCACCCGTACCCCTGCAGCTTCTACCGCATCTGCATTGGCTAGGAACTGGTCATAAAACGGATCGCGAGTGCCATAACAATAGAAGGTAGGCGGCAGATTCCCGTTACGGAGCATTTCCACATCTGTGCTGCCCACACTGAGTCTGCCATAAAAGGAATAGATCATTCCGTCAGCTGCAGCATCTGCAGAAATCTCATCCAAAGTGTCAGGAACATAATCTGCATCCAGAGCTGTACCGTTAACCAGACCGTCATAATTTAACAGCATCTCACCCGCAAGGATACCTCCTGCTGAAAAACCCATAACAGCGATATCATTCTTATCAATTCCATACACGTCCGCATTTTTACGGACAAAGCGAACGGCGCGGGCCAAATCCAGAGCACCCTCCTCCTGAGTATAAGGACGAAGGCGGTAATTTACCACAAAGCTCTGATAGCCCCGGTTTGCCAGTTCTACGGCAACCGGTGTCCCTTCATTTTCATCGCTGCGGTACTGGAAAGCGCCTCCTGCGCAGATCAACACCGCCCCCTTAATCTCTGTTCCTTCCGGTACCGGAAAACTTACCAGATACGGGCGAAAATCAGGGTCATCCGAATAGTTCCCATTATTATGTGTATATTCTGTTGCTGCCGGGGCATTACCCTCTTCCCATAAGTAGAGAGTCTGGCTGTTATGTGCGTCGGCTGCTGCGGTCAAAACCGTACTGCCGTCGCCCGTCTCCGGCAATTCTGTTACTGCATTGATTCCCAGTCCTTTTACCCATTCCACAACGGTTTCCTCGCTTTCTGCCACATCATTTCTGGATAAAACCAGTTCATTTCCCATCATCAAAGCCCCCGGCTGAAGCTCGGAAATGGTTCCCACAGTGCGGGAAGCACCGCTTCCGCCATGGGTAATGAATGGAATGATCGTCTTTGCACCAAAATCATACTCCTCCACCGTTTTAATACGGAACAGATCTCCGCCTGTTGTCTGATGAATCAATTCTGCAACATACTCCGTGTTGCCCAGTTTTTCTCCATCTTTTACAACAATACTGGCTCCGACAACGGCATCTGTGGTGTCCACATTCTCCGGCACAGAAAAATAGGCAACCAACACATTAGAGTTCGCGGTCTGCGATTCTTCTGGCTCAGGTATATCACTTTCTACCGCAACAAACGGTTCTGTCTGACTGTCTGCAGGAGTATTTGTCTCAGAGGAATTCATACTGTTATTGGCTCCGCAAGCTGCAAGGCTAAAACTAAGAATCGCAACCAGTAAAAAAACAATTCGTTTTCCCATTGTCTGTTTCCTCCTGTAATTTTTTTCTTTAATAGCACTCCTGAAAAATCTTCAGGATTTCTTCATGGGTCATATTCTGATAACTGCCCTCTGAAATGGGACAGGAATCGGCAATTTCTTTTAAAATGTCAGGGCTGGTTATCCCAAGCTCCCGCAGGGTTGTCGGCAGGCCAATTTCTTTAATAAAATCAGCAAGCATTTCCACTCCGGCACGAACCAGTTCGGTTTCTGTTCTGCCGTCTGCCGCAATCCCCCAGACATGGACAGCAAAGCGGGCAAATTTCTCCGCATTCACTTCACAGATGTGACGGTAATAAACCGGATGCAGCACTGCCAGACCAACACCGTGATTACAGTCTGTATAAGCACCCAGCTGATGCTCCATCATATGGCACTGAAAATCAGTCCTTTTGCCCAGCTTGATGATGCGGTTCTCTGCCATGGTGGCTGCCCACATCAGATTGCTGCGGGCTGTATAGTTCTCCGGGTTACGGATAGCCGTACGCAGATCACGGATCACCGCCCGCATCAGTGCTTCGGCTATATCATCAGACACATTATCCTCATCCGGTTCACTGAAATAAATCTCCA
>JBJELP010000019.1:0-4422 GCA_051879215.1 Lachnospiraceae bacterium | reverse complement strand
TCAGATGGCTGGGAGAAAACCGGATCAACGTACGTCTTTCCGGTAAGAACACAGCAGATGGATACGCTGTGTATAAAATCCGGGAAACCGGTTTCGGCGGTGGAGAAAAGCTTTCTGCAGAAGATGGATTCCTGCAGTTTATGATTGAACGACTTCTGGCAAGTCAGGCACCTGCTGAGGCCCCTGAGGATGAGGATATGGCTGAGGAAGGCGACAATATGAAGCTGACCAGCATTCAGAGCATTACGGATTTCCTGAACTGTGCGGGAAGAACACTGCCGGACAATGTCCGCCTCTGGGCCCGCCGCAATCTGGCAGTTGCCCGTTCCAATGAAGTGACGGCAGAAGAAAGGCGGCATGCCCAGCGTGCTCTGTCCATTATGATGAATATTCAGTGGAAAAATAACTATTTTGAATCCATTGATCCGGTGGAAGCCCGCCGTATTCTGGATGAAGAACTGTATGGTATGGAACGTGTGAAACAGAGAATCATTGAAACCATTATCCAGATCAACCGTACCCATACTCTTCCTGCCTATGGCCTGCTGCTGGTGGGTCCCGCCGGTACCGGAAAATCACAGATTGCATATGCAGTTGCCCGGATTCTGAAGCTGCCCTGGACAACGCTGGACATGAGTTCCATTCATGATCCGGAACAGCTGACAGGAAGTTCCCGTATCTACGCCAATGCAAAACCCGGCATTATCATGGAAGCCTTTTCCATGGCAGGGGAATCCAATCTGGTATTTATCATCAATGAACTGGATAAGGCAGCATCCGGGAAGGGCAATGGAAATCCTGCCGATGTGCTGCTGACGCTCCTTGACAATCTGGGATTCACCGACAACTATATGGAATGTATGATTCCCACATCCGGCGTCTATCCCATTGCCACAGCCAATGATAAAAGTCAGATCAGTGCACCGTTAATGTCCCGTTTTGCAGTCATTGAACTGCCTGATTACACACCGGAAGAAAAGAAAATTATTTTCTCAAAATTTGCTCTTCCAAAGGTCTTAAAACGCATGGGACTGAAGGAAAACGAATGTGTTGTTTTGGAAGATGCCCTGGACGCTGTTGTGGAGCGATTTGCCGATACAACCGGTATTCGTGACCTGGAACAGGCTGCTGAGCATATTGCAGCAAATGCTCTTTATCAGATCGAAGTCAATCATGTGACGGAAGTTGTATTTGATGCGGAGGCTGTCAGAGAATTGCTGGATTAATGTTGAAATCCCGATACCGCTTATGCAGTACCGGGATTTTTGTATCCTGAGGTCAGACTTTTTTATCCGGATATTTTATGAAAACATGCACAGTATACAGAATGGAGGCTTTATGTCTGAAAATCGTATCATGAAAATTGATGATTTTACTGCACCGGAGCTGGATATTTATGCCAGATTGTCGGAAAACCAGCTTTTGCATTATTTTGAACCGGAAAAGGGACTGTTTCTGGCTGAAAGTCCCAGGGTGATTGATCGTGCCCTTAATGCGGGGTATGAACCGGTGTCCTTCCTGCTGGAACAAAAACACATTACCGGAGAAGCAGCGGATATTCTGAAACGCTGTCCGGATATTCCGGTTTACACGTCCAATCCGGAAGTTCTGGCAAAACTGACCGGCTATCAGCTTACCAGAGGGGCACTTTGCTGCATGCGCAGGCGTGATCTTCCGGATGTTTCCGAAATATGTCGGTCAGCACGGCGGATTGCTGTGTTGGAAAATGTGATGAATCCCACCAATGTGGGAGCCATTTTCCGATCGGCTGCAGCATTAAATATGGATGCGGTTTTGCTGACACCGGGCTGCAGCGATCCCCTTTATCGTCGGGCAATCCGTGTCAGTATGGGAACAGTTTTCCAGATTCCCTGGACTTATATCGGCACAAAGAAAGAACAGTGGCCGAAGGATGGCATCCGTCTTCTTCATGAAATGGGATTCCGGACAGCTGCCATGGCATTGCGTGACGACTCGGTTTCCATCGATGATAAAAACGTGATGAAAGAAGAAAAACTGGCCATTATACTGGGCACGGAAGGGGATGGTCTGGCTGCATCCACCATTGCAGACTGTGATTACACCGTAAAAATTCCCATGTCCCATGGAGTGGATTCCCTGAATGTGGCAGCAGCCAGTGCAGTGGCTTTCTGGCAGCTGGGACAATAGAGAGGAAAGGAGAGTGGAGATGGTATTTTCCACACCTGTATTTTTATTTGGATTTCTGACATGGATTCTGCTGATTTATTATCTGGTACCGGTCAGATTCCGCAATGGTGTACTCCTGCTGGGGTCCTTGCTGTTTTATTTCTGGGGAGAAAGGCTGTATACCATCATCATGCTACTATCCACAGGAATTGACTATGTTCATGGTCGTCTGGTGTCCTGTTTTCGGGAAAAGAAGCAGATGAAAAAAGCGAGGGCAGCCGTGGCTTCCTCCATGATTTTCAATCTGGGACTGCTCTTTTTCTTTAAATACTGGGATTTTCTCGCTGCCTCGCTGCAGAGTGCAGGGATTCCCTTCCTTCCTGTTCTGGGGATTCATCTGCCCATCGGTATTTCCTTTTTTACCTTTCAGACCATGAGTTATACCATTGACGTGTACCGGGGAGAAGCAGAAGCACAGCGCTCCATCGTGAATTTCGGAACCTTTGTTACGCTGTTTCCCCAGCTGATTGCCGGTCCGATCATTAAATATAAGGAAATCGGAGAACAGATCAACAGCCGGAAACCGAATATCGATCAGTTTTCAGCCGGTGTTTCGGTTTTTATGATCGGTATGGCAAAGAAGCTTCTGATTGCCAACAATGTGGGACAGCTGTGGGAAATATTCCGTGACATGCCGGTGTCCAATCTGTCATTTGCGGGGGCCTGGATGGGGGTACTTGCCTATACCTTCCAGATTTATTTTGATTTTTCCGGTTATTCCGATATGGCAACCGGGCTGGGAAGCATGTTCGGGTTTTCCTTTCCGATGAATTTTAATTATCCTTATATGGCCGGAAGCATTACGGAATTCTGGCGCAGATGGCATATTTCCCTGTCAGGGTGGTTTCGGGAATATCTGTATATCCCGCTGGGCGGCAATCGATGCAGCAAACCCAGATGGCTGTTCAATTTGCTGGTGGTATGGGCAGCAACCGGACTCTGGCACGGTGCCAGCTGGAATTTTCTTCTGTGGGGATTGTATTTCTGGGCACTGTTGGTGATGGAAAAACTGTTTCTTGGAAAATCTCTGAGTCGATTGCCGGCATTTTTCCAGCATATTTATACACTGTTTCTGGTCATGATCGGGTGGACCATATTTGCCATTGAGGACTTTGGAAAACTGGCACAGTATCTGAGCGTCCTGTCCGGCAGCAGCGGCGCGCCCTTTGTGGATTCCACGTTTCAGTATTATCTGTCTGATTACGGACTGGTGCTGCTGGCAGCGGCTGCAGCCTCTGTCCCGGTGGGAAAGAACCTGTTTATGAGCCTTCCGCAGAGATGCCGGAATCTGGTTTCTCCTGTGCTGGCTGCCCTGGCTTTGCTCATTTGTACGGCCTATCTGGTTGCAGGAACCTATAATCCATTTCTGTATTTCCGTTTCTGATCGGGAAAGAGAATGGGGAATACAACGATAAATCTGTTTGAGGTTGATGCATGAAAAGATGGAATTCTATGGTTATAACAATCCTGTTTCTTCTGTTTCTCTTTGGGATCGCAGCTGCAGGCCTGCTGCTTCCGGATCGAAAGTTTTCCCAGATGGAAAACAGGTATTTAAAACTTCAGCCTGACTGGAGTCTGCATCGAATGATGAATGGACTCTGGATGGATGAGATGGAAGATTATCTATCTGATCAGATTGCCGGCCGTGACCTGTGGATCTGTCTGCAGGGCTGGTCGGAACGTCTTTCCGGGAAAAAGGAAAACAATGGAGTCTATTTCGGAAAAAAAGATACATTGATTTCACGGGTGGAAGAACCCAATGAAAGGTTACTGTTTCAGAATGTGGATTACGTGAATTCTCTGTCAGAACAGGTGGGTGTACCGGTATCTTTCGGGCTGATTCCCACAAAGGCGGCAATCTGGGCTGACCGACTGCCGGATTTTGCACCCACAGCTGATGAATATGCCTGGATTCAAAAGGCTTATGAAAGAAGTGAAGTACAGAATCTGGATTTTTATCAGGCACTGTATTCCCATGGGGAGGAACCTGTTTATTATCGGACCGATCATCACTGGACCAGTCTGGGCGCCCTTTACGGAGCGGATACGATACGAAAAGCATGGGGACTTCCCGGTATCAGGCCGGAGGATTACCAGTCGGTACAGGTATCGGATTCTTTTTACGGAAGCGACTGGTCTTCGGCGGCAGCTGTGTGGACAGCACCGGACTCTATGGAACGATATGTTTCGGATGAAGGCATTTCTGTGACGATT
>JBJELP010000018.1:0-20135 GCA_051879215.1 Lachnospiraceae bacterium | reverse complement strand
AAGAAGCCCGGAATGCACCAACACCGATTACAACATATGCATTGTTCTGTGATGGGGAATATATTACAAATGAGCAGATGAATGATAAGAGATTTTTGAAACTGATATCAAAATGATAATATGAGCCAGAAAAGGAGGTACCGCATAATATGTGCGAAATTTTAGATCGAGTTGAGCAGAAAGGGTTTCAGGCTGGATATGAGCAGGGGACTGAACATGGTATTGAGATAGGTATGGAACAAGCGAAGATTCATTCTCTTCTCGCCTTAATGTCCACTTTGCACCTCTCACCAGATCAGGCTATGGATGTTCTTCAGATTCCTGAGATGAAACGGGAGTATTATATGGAACAACTTTCCGGTTTCCAGATGAAAAATTTACCACGATAATCGTAGTACAATGCAACTTCCAGTTTGAAGAACAATAACTATCAAAGGAAATTCTAATGGACAAATCATATCAGAAGTTTCTACGGCTTGGCATTAGTCTTGCGTCGGTTGGAATTGAAACAAGAAACGATGAAACTTTATACTTTTGTACACCCAAGGGTGCTTCTTTGATTGGTTGGGCTGGGGCAGACGGTATCCATTACTGCTTCATTCGTGGCTTCAGGGAAATGGTTTTTGCAATCAGTCCCATGAATACAGCCCCTGATTATGTTCATCCACTGGCGGAAAACTTCACAGACTTTTTGCGTTTGCTGTTGGCATGTGGAGATGCTGCCGTTTTGGAACAGGCATGGATGTGGGATAAGGTGCAGTTTGAGACTTTTTTGAAGGAGAATCCTGCAACAGAAAAACAAAAGAAAACTCTGTATGACATTGCTGAAAAGATGAAATTGACGGCTATGGAGCAGCCGTGGGAGTATATCAAGTCACTGCAATCGTCCTTCGATTACAGCAAGATCAACTACACGGAAGATTACTACGATATGGACATGAACTCGGCAGTAGAACCCACCGCACCGAAATGGAAAGTCTATTTTGACGGCAACTTCTGGGGGCATCAGGGAAAGGATCACGCCGGAAAGGAAATTGCCATTGGAAAGCAGTTCGAGTGGGCGGGACATCATTGGTTGATTCCCGCAGCTTACTCATGCAGCAAAGGCTTGGTGCTGGATTTCTGTATGCGGGTTGAGGCAGATGAAATTCGTGCTTTCATGAAAAAGTGGAATCTTACGCAGGAGAACGACTCTTACGAAAACTTTTCGCGGGAGCAGCAGATGGAACTGGATCTGGACAATCCTCTGTGTTTTCATTTCAATCCGTGGCTGGAGCTGAACGGGCGAGAACTGCGAACTTCTCACGGCTGCGCCATAACGTACAATCCCTGCCTGCCAGATGGGATGGTCATTGAGCTAGAAGCAAAATGGGCTGCAGAACATTATGGCCTGGACACCTCATACGGATGGGTCATTTACAGAGATGCCTTTCCGTGGGAGTACAAACGCCGACCGGAAATTAAAACGCTTTCTCTGACCATGGAACAGCAGCCGGTTTCCATTCCCGGCCCTCATTTCACGGTGAAAGTTCCCGGTGATTCATTCCGTTTCGTCCATCCTGTTCGCCGGACAGAGTACATGCTCACCATACAGGAATTGGAGCAGCAGACTTTGCCGAAGAACAGCTTTGGCTCTGACCGTTATTTTTATCCGATGCATTTTACCGCCATGAGTTACACGCTTTCGCCGGAAGCATCAGAACGAATTACAGTCAGCGATAGTGATGATAGCGACAAACCACTTGAAACCATGACCTCCGATGATTCGTTTGCACCCTCTGCGAGCAGCGATGCCGCATGCATCGGAATTATCGGCGGAGCAGACGGACCAACTGCGATTGTGTTCGGAGACAGTTCGCAAGGCAAGGTCAGTACCGCGTGTTCCGCATTACACTTTGAACCTGTTCAGCATGACATCGACTGGCGTATTACATTTCACGAAAAAAATTATATTGATTTTACTCTTACTCTAATTTAAAAGTGAATTACGACAAAACAGGAAATTGTCTCTACACGATTTCACATCGTCTTAAATTATTGTTTAACAGGACTTAGAACTTCCCTAAGTCTTTTACCTAAAGATATCTCAGAAAAATTCATGTGATTTGATACGATAAAAACAAAAAAGAGCAGTAACATTTGAATTAATTTCATATGTTACTGCCCCAAAAATTACAGAGCTGGCAAAGTCATTATTCTACGGAATGAATAGCTTCAATCCTTTCCTCATGTCTACCGCCCTGAAATTCAGCACCCAACCATGCATTTACGATTGCTTTTGCCATTTCAATTCCAACGATTCTGGCACCAAAAGCAATGATATTGGCATTGTTGTGTTCTTTAGTCAATCTGGCTGAGACCGGCTCACTGCAGACAGCTGCCCGGATACCTTTTACCTTGTTTGCCGCAAGTGAGATACCGATTCCTGTGCCGCAGATCAGAACACCGCAATCCACTTCTCCGGAAGCAACTGCCTTTCCTACTTTTTGTCCATATTCAGCATAATTACAGCTTGCTTCGCTATCCGTTCCGTAGTTGATCACTTCATGCCCTTTTTCTTCTAACAAGGCGGTGATTTCCTGTTTATAAGAAACCGCTGAATGATCATTTCCAATTCCTATTTTCATTCTGTTCCCCTTTATAATTCGTATTATTTTTTTGACCTATAAAACATAATTTTAATCCTGTCACCAATCAATTAATTTTTGCTAATAGTTCTTCCACATTTTTTTACTTTGCCTTGCTGATGGTTCTTCCGAGCTCGGAAAGCCATTTTGGAAATTCTTTTTTCATAGATAAGGCTTTTTCAATCGGTATTCCGACCAGCTCTCCGTGCTGCTCGGCAACAACATGGCAGTTCTGTCCCTGTTCGATCAGATCAACAGCAAAGGAACCCATGGCACAGCCATATACACGGTCTTTTGCACTGGGCGAGCCACCTCTTTGAAGGAATCCGAGAACATCCTGTCTCGTGTGGACACCCAATTCATTTTCCAACGCCTCGGCGATCACTTTTGCCTGCCCGCAGGCTTCGGCCAGTACGATGACTCCATTTTTTCGTTTGTCCTGTTTGATTCGCTGGATGATTGATTTAGATTTATAAGAGTCAGGATCTTCCGGTATGATGATGCAGTTGGCGGATTCGGAAATACCACTCCACATGGCAATGTAACCGGCATGTCTTCCCATCACTTCAACCACAGTGTAACAGGAATGGGATTTGGAGGTATTGTAAATTCGGTCAATATTTTCGATAACCGCATTCACGGAGGTATCAAAGCCTAATGTATAATCGGTACATGCAATATCCAGATCAATGGTACCCGGAATTCCGATTACCGGAATTCCATGTTCATACAGTCTGAGTGCTCCCTGAAAGGAACCGTCCCCGCCAATGACGATCAATGATTCTATTCCATGTTTCCGACAGATATCCGCTGCCTTTGCCTGGGTTTCTTCCTGATGGAATTTCTGGCAGCGGGAACTTCCGAGCATGGTTCCGCCCAGCGGGATGATTTCTGCTACATCATCAAAGCTTAATTCAAACATGTCTTCATTCAGTAATCCTTCATAGCCATCTCGAATTCCAATCACCCGATAGCCTTTTTCCTCGGCACGGCTGTATATTCCACGGATGGCCGCATTCATTCCGGGAGAATCTCCTCCGCTTGTCAGCACCGCAATCGCTTTGGAGTTTTTGTCATCGGACATTTTTTCTATTTTTCTATTTTTAATATCATTACCCATAGCATTTTCCTTTTCATACTGATTTCATCTTCTATGCTTTGCCATCAGAACCAATTTTGTTGTAACGAGTGCCATAATATCACCATAATTCCTATTATAAATTAACAGCAAATGTCCCGTAGGACACTTGCTGTATAATGTATTGGATTTATAATGTATTGATTTATTTGCTGATCTTCATCAAATCCTGACCCGGATTCATGTTTCCGCTGCCTACTACATCAACAGATACATCTTCGGTATTCGTAATAATAGTAACAACAGTTGACGGATATCCGGCATTGTGGATTTTCTCAAGATCCATCTTCATCAGGGCTTCACCTCTGGTTACCTTTTGTCCAATCTTGACTTTTGAAGAGAAGCCATTGCCGTTCATATTTACTGTATCGATTCCCACATGAATCAATATCTCCATTCCATTATCTGCTGTAATTCCAATGGCATGAAGAGAATCTGCTACATGAGTAATCGTACCATTACAAGGAGCATACACTTTGCCCTGAGTCGGATCAATACCGATGCATGGTCCAACTGTTCCGGCTGCAAATGTTTCATCCTGAATCTGCTCCATAGGAACCACTTCTCCTTTTGCAGGAGCACCGATTGTAAACGGAAAATCCGCCTGTCTATCTATTGTTTTTACTGTAGAATCTTCCCCGTATTGTGTCTTGTTATGTTTACTGAGTACATATGTAATCACAAAACCGGCAATTGCAGATACGGCAATTGTTGCAAAACACATAATAAAGTTAAAGTAACCGCCCTCTTTATTCGAAAGATAAGTCACACAGGTGGATAGACCGGGACCTGCATATACATACTGTTTTAAATTCACAAGGCCTGCGAAAAAGCTCCCTACTGCTGCACCGCTCATTGCGCCAATAAGGGGTGTTCTGAATCGGAGACAGATCCCATAAAGAGCCGGTTCCGTGATACCGATAATCGCTGTAACACCTGCGGAACCACCCGTGGATCTGACATCTTTATTTTTACTGAGAAACATGGCTGCAAGTGCTGCACCGCCGATTGCAGAGTTACCTGCAAGTCCGCCGGGAAGGAAAAGATTATCAAATCCAACTGCGTTCAGATGCTCCATGTTCAGCGCATAAATTGCCTTGTCAAATCCGGTAATAATACCAAGAGGTGTTGTAAATCCCCAAATGGTGATAGCCAGCAGTTTTACATGTTCACCAAGCCAAGTGAAGACTACGGAAAGTCCTGTACCGCAAATATATCCAATCGGTCCGATTACAATCAAAGTAACAGGCACGGAAATCAACATTGTGATCAAAGGCAGTGCAAAATAACGGATTGACTCAGGAATCCTGTCACGGAAGAATTTATATACCATTGCAAGGAATGGTGCTGCTAAGACAATCGGAAGAAAGCTTCCATTGTATCCTGCTGTCTGATATACCGGAATTCCCAGGAAATCCAGTCCCCCAACACCGTTGACTGTTCCGTATAAAATTGTCATACCAAGCATGGCACCCAATGCAGGATCCGCACCCAGTTTCTGGCAGGCGCTCCATCCAAGTGCAATTGGCATAAATGTAAGTCCGCCTAAGGAGCAGGCGTTTAAAATAATATAGGTACCGCTGTCTTCAGAAAGGCCAAAAAACTGTGTGCAAACCGAAAGAACTGCCAACAGAAGTCCGCAGGCAAGGTAAATCGGGATAACCGGTGCTACGGTTCCGCCTAAATATTCCGTAACAATACCTGCAGCTTTTTTTACTGTAAGTTTTTTCTTTACACCATCTTCTCTGGCTGCTGCAGGGTCATTAACAGCGCCGGCCCCTTTAAAACCGGTGATCTGCTGAAATTCATCATATATTGTGCTGACCACTGTACCGCAAATGATCTGAATTTCATTATTGTCCATTTTTCGAAGTCCCAAAACGCCTTTTACGTTCTGGAGACCTTCTTCATCCAGTTTGTCCATATCTTTTAAACGCAGACGAAATCTTGTTGCACAATGCGTTGCATTTGCAATATTTCTAACACCGCCGATGCATTCCATAATACCATTGACAGTTGCTTCATATTTGTATGCCATTTTTTTCCTCTTTCCTCATTTTGTTTCTTTTAATGATACGAAGCGGGTCCCAGGGCCATGCCTTTTCACTTATGCCCATTTTTGTATGCAGGCATGAAAAACATGACCTTTTGTCCCTTATATCATACTATCATTTCTCAAGCATTTTTACTGTTTCTTCTGCAATATGTGCATCTGTAAGACCGTATTCTGCAAGAACTTCTTCCGCAGTTCCGGATTTTCCGAACACATCATTTACACCAATACGCTTAACAGGAACCGGACATTCTTCGGATACAACTGCACAAACTGCTTCACCAAGTCCACCGTAAATATTGTGTTCTTCTACAGTAACGATTTTTTTGCATTCTTTTGCAGCTGCAAGAATGGCCTCTTTGTCGATCGGCTTAATTGTGGGCATATTTACAACGCGTGCACTGATGCCTTTTTCTTTCAGCATATCTGCTGCTTTCATTGCTTCATAGACCATAATTCCTGTCGCAATAATTGCAACATCATTTCCTTCTTTTACAGTTTCAGCCTTTCCAATCCGGAAATCATATTCTTCTTCATGGAATACCGGAATCGGGCTTCTTCCCAGCCGAATGTAAACAGGACCTTCCATTTCATAAGCTGCCCGGATCATTTTACGTGCTTCCACGTCATCAGAAGGACACATAACTGTCATACCCGGAATGGTTCTCATCAGACCAAAATCTTCATTGCACTGGTGAGTTGCTCCATCAGGTCCCACAGAAAGTCCTGCGTGAGTTGCACAGATCTTTACATTTAAGCGAGGATATCCAACGGAATTTCTGATAATTTCGAATGCACGTCCTGCAGCAAACATTGCAAATGTTGAAACAAAGGGAACCAATCCCATAGCTGCCATACCTGCTGCTGTTCCGATCATATTCTGCTCGGCAATGCCGCAGTCAAAGAAACGATCCGGATAGGCTGCTTTAAACATACCGGTTTTGGTTGCACCGGCAAGATCCGCATCCATAACAATAACTCTATCTGTTTCTGCTCCTAATGCGACCAAAGTATTTCCATAACTGTCTCTGGTGGCAATTTTCTTTACTTCTGCCATAGTTTTATTCCTCCTCAATCTTTCTTTCTGCTGCATTCAGTTCATTCATTGCCTGTTCATACTGTTCATCATTCGGAGCTTTTCCATGCCATCCGGCTGCATTCTCCATAAATGAAACGCCTTTTCCTTTTACTGTTTCAAGTAAGATTACGGTTGGCTTTCCGCTTCCTTTGTTTGAATGAAATCTGGCAAATGCTGACTCAATTTCCTCGAAATCATGTCCATTTGCTTTCACAACATCGCATCCAAATGCTTCAAATTTCTGATCCATCGGTTCCATATTCAGAACTTCTTCTGTTTTTCCATCGATCTGAAGACCATTTACATCTACCATAAGACACAGATTATCCAGATGATAATGTGCTGCCCAGGAAGCTGCTTCCCATACAAGACCTTCTGCAATTTCTCCGTCACCGAGAAGTGTAAATACGTTGATATCTTTCTTCATATATTTAGCAGCCTTGGCCATTCCTGCCGCACCGGAGATTCCCTGTCCCAAAGATCCGGTTGAAAAATCAATACCAGGTGTATCATTCATATTGGGATGGCCCTGTAAATGGGAATCAGGTTTTCTCAGCCGGATCAGATCTTCTTCCGGAAAATAACCTTTCTGGGCAAGCACTGTATAGAGTGCAGGAGCCACATGACCTTTTGACAGTACAAATCTGTCACGATCTTCTGCTTTTGGATTTTGAGAATCAATCCGTAATTCTTCATTGTATAAATAGGTTAATACATCGATTGCGGAAAGAGAACCGCCCGGATGACCGGATCCCGCAGCGTGAACACTTTTTATAATGTTTTTTCTACCCTTTATAGCAAACAGTTTTAATTCTTTATTTTTTTCAGGTGTCATTTTCTTTTTCTCCTTTACTTTTTATTCTAAATTAGAATGGCGTGAAAACATCTCACCATTTCCTGTTCCATTTTCCATCAGACTGAGGATAATTGCATCGCCGGAAATTAAAATCCCCTGTTCAAAGAGAGAAGCCATGGGCTGTACCGATGTAAAGTCACTGTCTTCCTGTTTCTTGCTCGGTGCCTGAATGATAATCGAAGCATCTGACATCTTATCCAGGGTTGAATTAGGTGTTCCTGTGAAAACCATCACTTTACCGCCCAGACTTTTTGCCTTTTCAGCTATCTGGATAAACTGTTTGGTTTCACCTGATCCGGAACAGATGATCAGCAGATCATTCGGGCCGAAATTGGGAGTATTGGTTTCACCTACTACATATACCTCCCGTCCCATATGCATCAGTCTCATCACAAATGACTTTCCTGCAAAAGCAGCACGTCCCAGTGCATTGAAAAAGATCTTGTCTGACTCATTAATCAGCTTCATCGCCTGATCAATCTGTTCCTGGTCAATTTTTCCAAGCACTGTATCCAGTTCTTTTAAAATAATCTGTTCATTCTCTAAAAAACTCATCGGTCTTCTCCTTCCTGTCAATAAATCAATTATTGTTTTATTGTTCAATTTATCGTTTTGTTTTAAGTTCCTTGTTTTTTGAACTGATTCGATTATAAAACAATAGATTCAATAAGTCAATTGTTTATTTTTTACAATTATCAATTATTGTTTTTATTGTTTTTCACGACAAAAAATAAAAACATGATTCGGTCTTGCATTTATTTCAAAAAAAATATATGATAAAGATAGTATCAAAGACGTTTTATCCTATGATACAGGCATTTTTCAATAATTGTTTTATCGTTTTTATTGGAAATCAGAAATAAAAATATATGAAGAAAAGAGAAATAGATTATGACAAAAAAAGAGAGGCAAGCATACATATTAGAATGTGTTAAATCAAATGGAAAAATTACTACAAATGAACTGGTTAAAAGATTTGAATGTACGGAAGATACGATTCGAAAGGATTTTCAGGAGTTATCTGCCAAAGGTCTTGTACAGCGATTTCACGGTGGTGTCCAGCAAAGTGAAAAGAAAGGTGTCATTCTATATGAAGAACGTTCTGTGACGCAGACAGCAGTTAAAGAAAGGCTTGCTCAGGCTACGGTTCCTTTTTTACTGGATAAGCATGTACTTTATATCGATGGCGGCTCCACAAACCAGAAAATTGTGGAGGCTCTTCCGCGGGATTTCGCTGCAACAATCGTTACCAATGCCATCCCTATTGCTGCAAAACTCTGTGAATTTCCAAATGTGGAAGCCATTATGCTTGGAGGCAGCCTGAATAAAGCAATCCGCAATACGGAAGGATCTCTCCCAATCTCACAGCTCAGTCTCCTGAATTTTGACTGTTATGTGATCGGTGTATCTTCCATTTCACTCACAAACGGAATTACTTACCCGTTATTAAGCGAAGCACAGTTAAAACAGGATGCCTTAAGCCGAAGCAAAGAAATCATCACAGCTGTTTCAAAGGAAAAACTAAATACAATTGCCGGTTTCTATGCAGCAGACGCTTCTGCAATCACACGAATGATTACAGACGAAGATGATCCGGCCATTCTGGAACCGTATAAAGAGATAGGATTAACTGTAATTACGATATAAATTTTACCAAAAAATATCTGATATGGGAGTGTCCCAAAGACTATGTAAACCTTCAAACTGATATAAGATGAACTTACCAGTCTCTGAGACTTTCAATCCATGTCTCAATTTTCCGGTTTCAGCGGTCCATAGAAATAACTGGATGTTGCGCCACCATCGATGAGAAAGGTAGAACCTGTGATAAATGCGCCTTTTTCACTCATCAAAAGTTCTGCAACATTTGCAACTTCATCCGCAGTACCCGGGCGACCGGCAGGAAAATGTTTTTTTAGGAAAAGCCTGGTAATCATCAGTGATATAGAACAGATGAAAAGAGAAACAAAACGAATTGCGGACAATGATCATGCAACACTCCGAGTCGGCTTTTATAAAGGCTATCATGGCAATGAGCTGTCAGAAGCGGTAGCAGAATTTTCTTCAAAATATCCAACCGTAGAAGTAAGTATTATGGTGGGAAGTCATGAAGAATTATATAGGGCAATGGAAAATGATACGGTTGATCTGGTCTTGAATGATCAGAGACGAGCCTTCTCTGACATATACAATAATAAAATACTTTCAGGAAGTCACATGTACATTGAAATTTCTAACCGAAATCCACTGAGCAGACTTGATATGATTGAAATATCAGAACTGAAAAATACACCATGTATCTTAGTGATGAATCCTGCTGGACAGCAGGAAGAACAGACGTATTATGAAGATATTATCGGGATAAAAGGCGACTATCTTTTTGCAGTTTGATTCCACCATTGCCAGAATTCCTATCGTCAGAAATGGCGAATCTGTCAGAAAAACATACTGCGCTTTCTGGCGAAAGGATAATTCCGGATATTATATTGAGGATTTTGCTGAAATGTTGGGAAATTATTTTTAAGCCAATATGTTCTTTGTTCATTTACCAAAACAACCACCATAGAAAAATACTTGACTTTTCCAAACTATTGTTATAGTCTGTTAATAGGATTATATTTATAGGAGGAGTTATTTGGGAGATAAAGATATTTCTGAAAAAGCATTGTTGCGATATGCAGATGTGTTTGCAGATATTGCGAATGTGCTTTTGTTTGATGGGGAGCAGCGTATTCTGCCAAACGACTTGACAGAAGTCGATCCTCACACATATTATAGTGATAAGCAGAGACAGAATGTACAGATTCAGGATATTGTTAAGCACTGGAAGAAGGAAGATATTCAGATCGCCTGCATCGGATTTGAAAACCAGACTTCCGTTGATCCGAATATGGTGTTTCGTGTGATTGGCTATGACGGTGCCCGCTATCGTGCACAATTAAATCAGGAGCAGAAGCATTTCTATCCGGTTATCACCCTGGTCTTATATTATGGAGACAGTAAGCCCTGGCAGGCGCCCTGTACGCTCCATGAAAGATTGAATATTCCAACAGAGTTAAAGCCATATGTAAGTGATTACAGGATCAATCTTTTTGATATTGCATATCTTTCAGAAGATACTGTCTCGAAATTTCAAAGTGATTTCCAGGTTGTTGCTGATTATTTTGTACAGAAACGATTGTATCACGATTATAAACCGTCGGAGAAACAGATTCAGCACGTGGAGGAAACACTGTTCTTACTGTCCGCCATATCAGATGACAGACGGTTTGAGGACATTATTTTTATACCAGATAAGGAGGTGCCGCATAATATGTGTGAAATTTTAGATCGAGTTGAGCAGAGAGGATTTCAGGCCGGATATGAGCAGGGTGCAGAACAGGGCAGAGAACAGGGCAGAGAACAGGAACGGATTCATTCTCTTCTCGCCTTAATGTCCACTTTGCACCTCTCACCAGATCAGGCTATGGATGTTCTTCAGATTCCTGAGATGAAACGGGAGTATTATATGGAACGACTTTCCGGTTTCCAGATGGAAATTTGACACGATAATCTCTGCATTGTCCATTCATCACTTGGATGACATACAAAAATTTGCAGAACCCCTTCGCAAGATACAAAAAGCCGCCAATGGCAGTGCTGCTGCACTGCCATTGGCGGCTTTTCTTTATTTAACGCCTAACGTCCACTTCCCTATTTGCTCAGCTGAGCCAGCCTTTCCTGTACCTGCGCCATCATCTGCTGATATTTCTCAAACTTGGCTTTTTCTTCAGCAATTTTTGCTTCAGGAGCCTTGCTGATGAATTTTTCATTGCTCAGCATGCCTTTGGAACGGGCAATTTCCTTGGAAAGCTTTGCTTCTTCCTTCTTCAGACGCTCGATTTCCTTTTCAATGTCCACCAGGTCTGCAAAAGGAATATAGATATTGGCACCGGGAATTACTGCAGATACTGCATCTTCGGCAATACCGATTTTGTCTGTCTGTACTGCAACTTCGGATGCAGATGCCAGTGTTGCAAAGAATACCTTACCGTTTTCAAAAACAGCGCGGATTTCTTCGCTTTCGGATACCACATAAACCTTTGCTTTCCGGCTGGGCGGAACATTCATAGAGGTACGAACGGTACGGATTGCACGAACGGCTTCCTTAATGGTTTCAATGGCCTTTTCATCCTCTGCAAAGTTCAGTGCTTCATCATATACCGGCCAGTCAGATACCATGATGGATTCTTCCTTGTCCTGCAGTGTACAGAAGATTTCTTCTGTGATGAAAGGAATGAAGGGATGCAGCATCTTCAGGGAACGGATCAGTACGGTCTTCAGTGTCCACAATGCTGCTGCCTTGGTGCTGTCTGTATCGCTGTACAGACGGGGTTTCACCATTTCGATATACCAGTCACAGAATTCTTCCCATACGAAGTCGTAAACCTTGGACAATGCAATACCCAGCTCGTATTTATCCAGATTTTCGGTTACTTCTTTAGCCAGTGTATTTACCTTGGACAGAATCCATTTATCTGCAGCTGTCAGTTCAGACATATCGATGTCTTCCACTTCCGCTTTATCCAAATTCATCATAATGAAACGGGATGCATTCCATACTTTGTTGGCAAAATTACGGCTCGCTTCCACACGTTCCCAATAGAAACGCATATCGTTGCCGGGTGCATTGCCGGTTACCAGTGTCATACGAAGGGCATCTGCACCGTACTTTTCAATCACTTCCAGAGGATCAATGCCGTTGCCCAGAGATTTACTCATCTTACGTCCCTGAGAATCGCGAACCAGACCGTGGATCAGTACGGTATGGAACGGTGCCTTGCCGGTCTGTTCATATCCGGAGAATACCATACGGATTACCCAGAAGAAAATGATGTCATAACCGGTTACCAGTACGTCCGTGGGATAGAAATATTCCAGATCCGGTGTTTTATCCGGCCATCCCAGTGTGGAGAAGGGCCACAGAGCGGAACTGAACCAGGTATCCAGTGTATCCTCATCCTGTTTTACAGGTGCGCCGCAGTCCGGACAAACGGTAATATCTTCTCTTGTTACATGCATCTTACCGCATTTGGTACAGTAGAATGCCGGAATTCTGTGTCCCCACCAAAGCTGTCTGGAAATACACCAGTCACGGATGCCATTCAGCCAGTGCAGATAGGTTTTGGAATAACTTTCGGGAACAAATTTCAATTCGCCGTTGTTGATTGCTTCAATGGCGGGTTTTGCCAGCTCATCCATTTTTACGAACCACTGGGGTTTTACCATGGGTTCTACGGTGGCACCGCAGCGGTCATGGGTACCTACATTATGAGAATGTGGTTCAATACTTACCAGCAGTCCCAGTTCTTCCAGTTCCTTTACGATTGCTTTTCTCGCTTCATAACGATCCATGCCTTCATATTTCGGACATACACCGTTCATGGTTGCATCGTCATTCATCACATTGATTTCCGGAAGATTATGACGGCGTCCTACTTCAAAGTCGTTGGGGTCATGGGCAGGCGTGATTTTAACGGCACCGGTACCGAATTCCTTATCTACATAGCTGTCTGCGATAATCGGAATTTCCTTATTCATAATCGGCAGAATCAGAGTTTTGCCGATCAGATGGGTATATCTTTCATCGTCAGGATGTACTGCTACCGCAGTATCGCCCAGCATGGTTTCCGGACGTGTGGTGGCAATTTCGATAAATTCATCGCTGTCCTTAACGGGATATTTAATATGCCAGAAATGTCCTGCCTGTTCTTCATGAATTACTTCTGCATCGGAAATAGAGGTTTTACATACAGGACACCAGTTGATGATACGGCTTCCTTTATAGATCCAGCCTTTGTTGTACATACGTACAAATACTTCTCTTACGGCTTTGGAGCAGCCCTCATCCATGGTAAAACGTTCTCTGGACCAGTCAGCAGAGGAACCCAGTTTTTTCAGCTGGTTGATAATACGTCCGCCGTATTCTTCTCTCCACTCCCATACATGATCCAGGAATTTTTCACGGCCGATTTCTGCCTTTTCAATGCCTTCCTTGCGAAGCTTTTCTGCAACTTTGACTTCCGTGGCAATACTTGCATGATCTGTACCGGGCTGCCACAGTGCTTCGTAACCGGACATTCTCTTATAACGAATCAGGATATCCTGCAGGGTGTTGTCCAGCGCATGGCCCATATGCAGCTGACCGGTAATATTCGGCGGGGGCATCACAATGGTAAACGGTTTCTTGTCGGGATTTACTTCGGCTTTAAAATAGCCTTTTGCCATCCACTTGGAATACAGTTTATCCTCAATGGCCTGAGGATTATAATTCTTTTCCAGCTCTTTTGACATAACTCTCTCCTTTTAACAAAATAAACAGATCAATGGTTACTGTCTATCCAGCAGGTACCAACAATAAAAGAAGCCCTTCTGTGCATTGCTGCACAGAAGGGCGTATGATCGCGGTACCACCTTCGTTGGTTCTCTTATCCGTTAACGCCGGCAACGGGACCGACTACCCGCCGCAGAATCCACAGACGTATTCTGCGCTTTCACCGATCCGGTTCAGAAGCTACCTTCCATCGATGCTGCTCCGGATAATCTTTCAGCCGGTGAATCATCCTCTCTGCTGACGTCTTCGATGTACTCCTCTTCGTCATAACCTTTTTCTCTGTCTGAAACAGACAGTTTTTTAATATGAAAAACATTATAAGCAGGTTTTTTTTGTTTGTCAAGTCGGCATTGTGAAATAAGCCTGTTCCTGTCTCATTGAAACCGTTTTTTCAATTCTTCATACTTGTCCGCCGTCAGAAGCGCATCTTCTGTCCGTCCCTTAAAATACACCACATAGGTCCATCTTCCATAGGGTTCAATCCTGCGGATACAGGAAAGATTGATGATATACGACTTATGACTTCTGAGAAACTGCGACGGATTCAGCTTCTTTTCCAGTTCAGAAAGGCTGACCGATGTCACATACCGATCCTGATGAGTGTAGATTACCGTCGCATTGTTCTCCCTTTGAATCAGAACGATATCCGGTATATCCACAAAGCTCATGCTCTCCTTCCCTTTTACCAGAAGCCTGTCCTGCCGGTATTCCGGTTTTTCCAGCTGCTCCCCTTTTTCGTACCGGCTGCCGGGTGCAGCCGCGCTTTCCGTCATTTCTGCAATCCGCTTCAAAGTCCTGTCAACCCGGTCCAGAGAAAAAGGTTTTACCAGATAATCAAAGGCGTACAACTCAAAGGCCTCGGACATATACTCTGCATGGGCTGTCGCAAATATGATCTTCAGCTTCGGGTTCAGATCCGTGAGAATCCGGGCACACTCAATACCATTTTCATCCTCCCGCTTTCCACCGATTCCGATATCAATAAATGCAACCTCCGGAGCGGTTTTTCGAAACTGCAGAATGGCCTCTGTCAGATCACTGCATTCTGCAGCTACTTCAAATTCCTGATGTTTTTCGATGATTTTACGAAGAACCAGCCTGACACCGGGTTCATCGTCTACCAGCATAACCTTGATAGCCATGTAACTTCTCACTTCTTCTTTTTCTTCGTTTTACCGAAACAGGATCTCCCAGAATTTCCGCCCAGAGAACCGCCTGCTTCAGATCCGGCTGATCGCAAACGGATATCTGTATCGATTTCTCCGATGTCCTGCAGACATCTGCCGGATCACAATGTCCGCATTCCTCTGCCGGTGTCAGTTCCTGATGACCGATATGACCGAAATTTACAGCTCGGCTGCTTTCTGTCACACCATCATCTTCCTCATAATCATCTTCTTCCCGATCTTCATCATCGGAAAAAAATTTCTGAAATTTCGGAAAATTTTTATTCAGAACCTGCATGACAGACTCCGATTCTATATCGTCGTCCGAATGCGAATCGGTCAGTGTTTTCTTTACGAAACCGGAATCCATCATATATCCCAGCACATCGCCTGCCGTTTTTACACCTTCAAACAGCTCTTTTGCACCTTCTTCCAGAAGTTTTCCCAGATCACTGTTTCTCCTGTTTCTTCCGCTGTTCCAATTTCTATTATCCATATCCTATCTCCGATTCAGGATTCCGTATATCTTACTCTGTAATCTTTTTATCCTGCGCATCCCCGCCGATCTGCTGTCTCATGGCGGTGTCCGCCTTCAGATTCTGCAGTTCGTAATAATCCATAACGCCCATGCGGCCTTCTCTTAATGCCTGGGCCAGTGCCTTGGGAACCTCTGCCTCTGCTTCCACTACGTAAGCACGCATTTCCTGTTCCTTGGCAATCGCCATGGCACGACGCTCTTCTGCTTTCGCCTGGGCAATATTTTTATCTGCTTCTGCCTGTAAGCTCTGCAGATGCGCACCGATATTTCTTCCCACATCGATATCTGCAATATCAATGGAAAGAATTTCAAAGGCAGTACCGGAATCCAGCCCCTTGGTCAGAACACGTTTGGAAATGTCATCGGGATTTTCCAGTACCTCTTTATGGGAAACGGCTGAACCAACCGTTGTTACAATACCTTCACCGATACGGGCAAGAATCGTTGCTTCACCGGCACCGCCCACCAGACGCTCCAGGTCCGCTCTTACGGTTACTCTTGCCTTAACCAGAAGTTCAATACCATCCTTTGCCACCGCTGATACATTGGTGGTTTCAATCACCTTGGGATTAACGCTCATTTTAACAGCTTCCAGAACATTACGGCCTGCCAGGTCGATGGCTGCCGCTTTTTCAAATTTCAGTTCAATGCCCGCACGTTCCGAAGCGATCAGTGCATTTACCACATTATCAACGTTGCCGCCTGCAAGGTAATGTGCTTCCAGCTGATTGACGCCCAGTTCAAGACCTGCTTTTCTTCCCTTAATCAAGGGGATTACAATACGGGCAGGTTTTACACGTCTCAGACGCATTCCGATCAGTGTAATGATACTGATCCGCACATTGGCTGCCAGCGCGGAAACCCAGAGGCCCACCGGCACAAAGGAGAAAAATAAAATAACAAGCAACAAAACAATACCTAATATGGTAATACCTAAAATCCATTCCATAAAAATACCTCTCTTACAATTCCTTACTATTCTGTTCCAATTGACGCCTGCAAATATCTGATGTCGGATTCGTTTTGCGAAGCAAACATTTTCCTGTCAGTAATCACTGCTATTCGCTGATGTTTCTTACAATCAGTTTGGATCCTTCGACTTTGATGATCTTTACTTCGCTTCCTGCCGATATGTAGTCCCCTTCTGACAGGACATCAAAATTCACCTCGTCAATCTGTACAACGCCGGCCGGCCTCAGATCCGTTCTTGCTTTTCCCTGTTTTCCCAGCAGATACTCCAGATCACTGGAACTCAGATACCCCTCTGTTCTGGTCTGCTCTTCTTCCAATACCAGCGGTGAATGAAGAAATCCTTTGGAAAACAGGAGCAGTGCCGCTGCCAGCAGAATTCCCAGCACTGCCAGTACCGCTATGGTAATCAGAATTCCCTCGGTTACGGTATCTGCCAGCACAAATACCCCGGCCACCAGCCAGATAATCCCTGTAATTCCCGGTACGGAAAATCCGGGAAGAACCATTTCAATTCCTGCCAGTATGAATCCGGCAGCAAGAAGAATGATTCCCATAATGGTCAAACTGTCCATCCGCATCTCTCCTTCCTTTCTGAATTTATCTATGATTATTATAATTCATTTCGAAAATCCGAAAAGGCATAACCTGTCAATTATGCAGTTTTCCTGCTGTGTTGTCAGATATTTCCACTGAAATTACACCGGACCATTGTCCGTCTGATTTCTATGTACTGCCATATACAGATTACCGGCTCATTTTCCGCCTTGTTTTTTCGGCATGTTTCCGCGGAATCAGAACTGTAAATACCGTTTCTTCCTCACTGCTTTTCAGACGGATTCTTCCCCCTGCCTGTCTGACAGCCGCTTCTACAATTGCAAGTCCCATGCCGTGTCCTTCCTCTTTTTTTGTAGTAAATCCCTGCTGAAAAATCAGTTTCTGCATTTCTTCCGGAATGGCTGGGCCGTTATTATGTACGGCAAAACGATAGCATTCACCGGATTCACTGATTCCCACCACCAGTTTCTTTTCTCCCTGCTTCTCCTGAAGAGCGGTAATGGCATTGTCGATGAGATTGCCCAGAATCTTGCATAATTCCCATGGTTCCATGGGAAGATCATCCAGCTGCGTGCTGACTTCCGGATAAAAGTCAATCCCCTGTTTCTCTGCAGTTTCAATCTTTGCCTGCAAAAGAGCATTTACCGCAGGCTGAGAGGTTTTCAAGGCACGGTTCACCTTCATAATATCCTTAAAAACCGGCCGTATATAGTCTCTTGCTTCTTCGTATGCTTCCAGCTCCAGCAGACCATAAACCACCTGAAGCTGATTGAGATAGTCGTGCCTCTGCTCCCGCAGTTTTCTGTTGAATTCCTCCAGCTGTCCCATACTCTCTTTGTAATTCCATTTTTCGTATCGATTAATGGAAAACTGGCAGAGCAGAGACATAATGCTGCTGATCAGCAAAAGACCGATACTGGAATACAAAAGAACTTCTGTGGGATAGAGAATGGACAGCAGCAGGGCCAGTACGATCCCCATACCCAGCATAAACTGAGCTGCATTAATAAAATAAAGTACTTTGGATAATTTTCGAATTGTCATGATCTTTGTTTCCGTTCTGAAATTCCCCTGTAAACATCACATGCCATGCAGCATATGCTGCATGGCATGTTTCATCTCTACAGATTCAATTTTGTATTACATGGGATATCTTTCATTTTCCTCAATCAGAACCTGAGGCTTGCCGCTTTCTGCGATACGTGTTTCGCCGGGCTTGATGGTTCCTCTGCTTTCAATGATGCAGTTTTCAAGATGAACATTATCACTGATATAAACATCGTTGAGGATGACACAGTTCTTGACAACGGCATTGTTGCCGATGAATACTTTCTTGAACAGAACAGAACCTTCCACTTCGCCATTGATGATACATCCGCTGGAGATCAGGCTGTTCTTAACCTTTGCACCGGGATTGTACTTGGCAGGCGGATTGTCATCGATCTTTGTATAAATTTCAGGATAAGTTCTGAAGAAGAAATCTCTTGTTTCCTTATCCAGGAAATCCATATTCAGTTTGTAGTAAGAATCTACATCAGAGATCTTGCCCCAGTATGTTTCCAGAGGATAGGAATAAATCTTCTTGATGTTCTTGTAGCGGATCAGAATATCGTTAACAAAATCATAACGGTCTTCTTCTGCTGCTTTTTCAATCAGGTCAATCAGAAGTCTTCTTCTGATTACATAGATTCCGGTGGATACAACATTTGAATTTGCAGTCACAGGTTTCTCTTCCATGTTTGTAATGCGGCCGTTTTCATCTGTTGTAACAATGCCATACTGGGTCAGGTCAGTACCTTCGGGCATTTCCTTGGTAACAACTGTAATATCAGCGCCCTTTTCCACATGGTAATCAATAACCTTATCAAAGTCAATCTTATATACGGAATCGCCGGAAGCAATTACCACATAAGGTTCATGCTGACTCTTTAAAAAGTCCAGATTCTGGTAAATGGAGTCTGCAGTACCGCGGTACCATTCTCCGTTTTCAGCTGTGATTGTAGGGGAGAATACATAGAGACCTCCCTGTTTTCTGCCGAAATCCCACCATTTTGCGGAATTCAGATGCTGATTTAAAGAACGGGCATTGTACTGTGTCAGTACAGCAACTGTCTTAATATGGGAATTGGTCATGCTGCTCAGTGCGAAGTCAATGCATCTGTAGCTGCCGCCTACGGGCATAGCCGGAATCGCACGTTTTCTGGTCAGCACTCTCATTTTTTTATTATTGCCGCCTGCTAAAATAATACCTACTGCTTTCATCTGGAGGCAACCTCCTTTACAATGTAGTCACCGCTGTCAAGGTAAGAACCATCGGTGTAATCTTCTTTTGTGGTTACACCTGCGATTGCAGTATTAATACCAATCTTCACGCCATCCGGAATTACGGAACCATCAGCAATTGTTACAAGATCGGATGCATATACCTTTTTGCTCAGCTTGCTTTCTTTATATTCAAATTCTCTGGTACCAAGTACACAGTTTTCGCCAATTTTAACCTTTTCCGCAATGATGGATTTATCAATTACGGTGCCCTTGCCTACTACGGTATCGGACATGATAATGGAGTTGCGGACAATTGCACCTTCTTCAATGATAACACCGGAACCGATGACAGAGTTGGAAACTTCGCCATAGATTTCTGTGCCTTCACCGATGATACAGCGATTGATCTGTGCGTTGTCACTTACATACATGGGAGGATACTGATCACACTTGGTATATACTTTCCAGAATTCTTCGTACAGATTGAATTCGGGAATAATGTCCACCAGTTCCA